>NZ_JBFTND010000051.1:0-68926 GCF_056397305.1 Cupriavidus sp. 05N40 | reverse complement strand
CCTCCAGGTCGGTCACGACGAAGTCCAGTTGCGCCGGGGTCCATTGCCTGCGCGGGGTGCGGCTCGCGCTGCCACGGCTGCCGGGCCAGCTCGCGGCGCGGCCGCCCAGCAGGTAGATCGGCGCGCCGCCGCCCAGCATCTCCGCCACCGCGCCGCCGGACAGCGTGCGCGCCAGGCTCAGCCCCAGGCCTTGCTCGTAGAAGCCGATGCCCCGCGCGAGGTCGTCGACATCGAGTTGGATCAGCAATTGCATCGCAGTCTCCTGCCCGTGTTGGGGGCGTGATCGAGCCGCGATTGTGCGCCGGCGCTCCTGACATGTACTGTCAGGAGTGTTGCATCGGGCGCCCCCCCGGGACACTTCAGGCGCGCAGCGGCGCCAGCAGGTTGTGAACCACCGGCGCCAGCGCGTCGCCGAGCGCCAGGTGGGCGCCGGCATCCAGGTGCACCCCGTCCACCGCGCTGCTGCGGATCACCCTGCCGGTATCGAACCACTTGCAGCCGCGCGTGTTGCAGACTTCCGCGAAGGCTTGCGTCAGCCCCGCGCATTTGTGCTCGCCGCCGGCGAACTTGGGCGCCAGCGGCCCGCACGGCGTGGTGATCGCGGGGGGCACCAGCACCAGTACGGGCGGTGTCGGCATGCCCGGCTCGATGGGCGCGGCGCGGATGGCGTCGACCAGGGCGCCGACGCCTTGCGCGGCGTGCCAGGCGTTGTGCGCATGCATGGACTGGAAATCGTTGCTGCCCAGCATCAGGATCACCAGCGCCAGCGGCGAATGCATCTCGATGCGCTGGGCCAGGCCCTGGATGCCGTTGCGCCCGGGCTTGAAGGGATCGTCCCAGACCGTGCGGCGGCCATTGAGGCAGTCTTCCAGCACGCGGACCGGCCGCTGGCCGGCGGAGCCGTTGAGGGCAAGCTCGAGCCGGCCGGGCCAGCGCACCGGCCAGGCCAGGCGGCGGCGCGTTCCCGGCACGATGCCCCACGACAGCGAATCGGCATACACCAGGACCTGCAGCGGATCGACGGCGTCGATGGCGGGTTCGATGATGGGTTGGTTCATGGATGGGCTCCGGAGGCGGCGGGGTCGGGGGCGAGGATGTGCGGGAGGGGGAAGTTTTGCTGTAGACCTTGACGCGGAGCCTTCATAATATCGGCTAACGATAGATCGGGAGAGGAAAGTTGCGTTTCGAGCACCTTGTGGAGATCAACGATCCACACAATATCCAGTTGGACACGCTGACGCCGGATCAGCTATGGCAAGGGCTGGTGCTGCGTACCAGCGAGCCCGAGTTGTTCGTCTTGGGCCTGGACCGTGCCGAGATCGTGGAGCGGGGTGAGGACTACGTCGTGCGGGTGCTGCACTTCGGCAAGGCTTCGATCCGCGATCGGGTGGTTTTCGCGCCGCGCCGCCAGGTGCGCTACGAGACCGCGGCCACCGCCGACCACGCCGGCGGCTCCCTGACCATGGCGATCGAGACGCCGGGACCCGGTGCGCTGCTGCTGCGCTTTGTCTACGAAACCACCATGCCGGCGGTGGACGCGAGCGGCGACGACCGTTACGCCGAGATCGTCAAGTCGGCCTATCACGAGGCTGATATCGACACCGTACGCAAGATCCGCGAACTGGCTGCCACCGGGCGCCTGGGGTGAGCGCGCAGCCCTCGCCACCCGCCGCGGGCGGACCTTCGGGCGGCTCGGCGGGCGAGCCGGCCGGCGGGCCGACGCGGGCCACGCTGCGCGCACGCTATGGGGACCGGCTGCGCTGGCTGGTGCTGATGACGCTGATGCTGGGCACGGTTTCGTCGATCATCTCGTCGACCATCGTCAATGTGGCCGTGCCCGCCCTGAGCAAGCATTTCTTGCTGGGGCAGGAGCGCGCGCAGTGGGTGGCGGCCAGCTTCATGATCGCCATGACGCTGTCGATGCTGCTCACCCCATGGCTGCTCAACCGCTACGGCCTGCGCCGCACCTTTGTGGGCAGCCTGCTGCTGCTGGGCACCGGTGGCCTGGTCGGCGGCTTCTCGCCGTCCTACGAAGTGATGATCGCCATGCGGGTGGCCGAGGGCATTGCCGCGGGCATCCTGCAGCCGCTGCCCAATATCCTCRTCCTGCGGGTATTCGAGGAGCGCGAGCAGGGCCGCGCGGTCAGCCTGTTCGGCTTCGGCGTGGTGCTGGCGCCGGCGCTGGGCCCGAGCGTGGGCGGCTTCCTGGTGGAGGCCTTCGGCTGGCGCTCGATCTTCTTCGTGGTGGTGCCGCTGACGCTGATCGGCCTGTTCATGGCGCGCCGCTTCATGGCGGTGGACTCGGCCATGATGGGCGAGCGCAAGCCGCTCGACTGGCAGGGCCTGGGCCTGGCCGGCATTGGCACGGTGAGCTTGCTCAACGGCCTGGTGCAGCTGCGCGAAAGCATGGCGGCGGGCCTGGCGCTGGCGGGCTTCGGGGTGCTGCTGCTGGTGGTCTTCGTGCTGTGGCAGCTGCGCGCGCAGCATCCGCTGATGAACATGCGCTTGTACAGCTACCGCCAGTTCGCCGCCGGCGCGGTGGTCGCCTTCATCTACGGAGCGGGGCTGTTCGGCTCGACCTACCTGCTGCCGGTCTACATGCAGATGGCGCTGGCCTATTCGCCGTCGCGGGCCGGCCTGGTGCTGCTGCCGGCCGGCCTGGCGCTGGCCCTCACCATCGCCGCCTCGGGGCGGCTGATCAACCGCGTCGCGCCGCACCGGCAGGTGTCGTTCGGGCTTGCGCTGCTGGCGGCGTCTTTCCTGCTGATGGCCCTGGGCTCGCAGGCCACGCCTTACCTGTTGCTGGTGGCGTGGGCGGTGCTGGGGCGCATCGGGCTGGGTTGCATCCTGCCGTCGCTGACGCTGGGCGCCATGCGCGGCGTGGATTACTCGCTGATCGCGCAGGGCTCGAGCTGCATCAACTTCCTGCGGCAGCTGGGCGGCGCCATCGGGGTGAGCCTGGCGGGCGTAGGACTGCAATGGCGGCTGGCGGCGCAGGGCGCGGTGCTGGGCCCGGAGGGCGATCCCGCGGCGCGCATCCGCGCCTTCGACGAGACCTTTCTGGCGGTGGGCCTGGTGATTGCCACGGCCATCCTGGCGGCCTGGCGCATCCGCCCGCGGCAACTGCCGGCCGCGCCGGGCTAGCGGGGCCGGGGCGCCAGCCCCGGCCCGCACTCAGGCGGTGGCGCCGCTGCGCAGTTCTTCGACCAGCGCGATGTATTTTTCCATCGCCTCTTCCTGGCTGGTGCCCTTGAGGGTTTCCCAGGCCTCGAACTTGTAGCGGCCGACGAAATCGGTCATGCCGGGCTTGTCGCCATGGGCATCGCCCTCGCTGCCTTGCTTGAACAGCGCGTAGAGGCGCAGCAGGGTCATATTGCTGGGGCGCTCGGCCAGTTGCTTGACGTCGAGCTGGGCTTGGGCGAAGCGTGCCTGCAGGTCGCTCATGGGGTTCTCCTGGATGATTTCTGGGGCGAGGGGCCGGGAGCAGCCCCGGGACAGCGCGATGATATCTCCCGGCACCGTGCGTTTGAGCCGAAAGAAACCGAAGAAGCCTTCGGTCCGGCCGCCGCGCGGGCGATCCCGGCAGATCGGCCACCGCGCAAGTTCAGCTTTTGAGGTCGCAACGGATACAATCTCGCCATGTCCTGGATTCTTGCTGTTGAAACCTCCACCGAGTGGTGCTCCGTCGCGCTCGGGCGCATTGCCGATGGCGGCGCCCTGGAGTGCCTGGTGCGTCATGAACATACCGGCCCGCGCTCGTCTTCGCGCGTGCTGCCGGCCGCCGGCGAACTGCTGGCCGAGGCCGGCATTGCCCTGGCTGACTGCGCAGCGATCGCCTTCGGCGCCGGGCCTGGCTCCTTTACCGGCCTGCGCACCGCCTGCGGCGTGGCCCAGGGCCTGGCCTTTGGCGCCGGCCTGCCGGTCGTGCCCGTCAATTCGCTGATGGCCTGCGCCGAACGCGTGCGCCTGGGCGGCGCGGGGCTGCCCGCCTTGCCGCCCGGCATCCCGGTGCTGGTGGCGCTGGATGCCCGCATGGATGAAGCCTACGCAGGTGCGTTCCGCTGGGACGATGCCGCGCAGCAATGGCAGCCCGTCACTGAAATGCAGGTGTGCGCGCCGGAAGCGGTGAGCCTGCCGCCCGCGCCGTTCTGGCTGGCCGGCAACGCCGCCGCCGTGTTCGGCGAGCGCCTTGCCGCCGCGGCGCTGGCGCAGCACAGCGTGCCCGACGCGCTGCCCGCTGCGCCGGCGCTGGTATCGATCGCCCTGCGCGCGCTGGCGCGCAACGCAACTGTCGCGCCGGAGGATGCCATGCCGATCTATCTGCGCGACAAGGTCGCCCAGACCATTGCCGAGCGCCAGGCCATCGCCGAGCAGCGTGCCGCGCTGGCCGCCGCGGGAGAGCGGCCGTGAGCGCGCGCCGCAGCGAGCCCGCCGCCGAGGTCGCCGCGCAGCCGGCGCCGGCCGCCGCCGCATGGCCGGAAGTGCCGGTGATGCCGTCGCTGGGCGCCGGCTGGGTGATCGGGCGCATGAGCGCGCTCGACGTAGAGGCGGTGGCGCAGATCGAGGCGCGCGCCTACAGCCATCCGTGGACGCGCGGCAATTTCGAGAATTCCGTCAAGGCCGGCCATCTCGGCATGACCCTGCGCGACCCGGCCGGCGTGTTGATCGCCTACGCCGTGCTGATGCCGGTCGTCGACGAGATGCACCTGCTCAACATCACCGTGGACCCGGTGCATCAGCGCAACGGGCTAGGCCGGCTGATGCTGGCCGCCGCCCTGGCCACGGCGCACGCGCATCACCTGCACACCATGCTGCTGGAAGTGCGGCCCTCCAATACCGGCGCGATCGAGTTGTACCGGCAGGCGGGCTTTGCCGAAATCGGGCGGCGCAAGGGCTATTACCCCGCGGCCGGACAGGTCCGCGAGGATGCCCTGGTGCTGCGCCGCGCATGGTCGCCCTCGGAGGCCCAGCCATGAGCCGGCGCGCCAGGTTCCTCGAGGTACTCGGCATCGGCGAGGAGTGGGTGCTGCGCCGCGCGCCGGCCGCGGCGCAGGAGGCGTTGGTGGAGGCCGATGCGGATCTGGCGGCGCCGCCTGCCGCCGTCGTGGCGGACATGGCGGCCGAAGCCATCGTCCAGGGGGCGCCCGCTGCCAGTGCGGAGGCGCCCCGTGCCCTGGCGGAGCCTGCCGTCGGGCCGCGGGCCGTAGCGCCGCAGCCGGAGGCGGAACCGGTGATGGAGCCGGTGATGGAGCCGGAACCCACGCCGGAGCCGGCGACGGCCTTCGCGCCGGTGCCGGCGCTGCCGTCGGCGCCCGGCGCCGATGCGCGCGCCGCCGCCATCGCCGGGCTCGACTGGGCAGCGCTGGCGGCGCGCGTCTCGGCTTGCACCGACTGCGGCCTGTGCGGCCATCGTACCCAGACCGTATTCGGCGTCGGCGACCGCCAGGCCGAATGGATGCTGGTGGGCGAAGCCCCCGGCGAGAACGAGGACAAGCAGGGCGAGCCCTTCGTCGGCCAGGCCGGCAAGCTGCTCGACAATATGCTGGGCGCGCTCGGCCTGGCGCGCGGGCGCAATGTCTTCATTGCCAATGTGCTGAAATGCCGCCCGCCCGGCAACCGCAATCCCGAGCCGGACGAAGTGGCGCAGTGCGAGCCCTATCTGCGCCGCCAGATCGCGCTGGTGCAGCCCAAGCTGATCGTGGTGCTCGGGCGTTTCGCGGCGCAGTCGCTGCTGCGTACCACCACGCCGATCGGCAAGCTGCGCGGCAGTGTCCACAGCTACGAGGGCATTCCGGTGGTGGTGACCTATCACCCGGCCTACCTGTTGCGCACGCTGACCGACAAGGCGCGTGCCTGGGAAGACCTTTGCCTGGCCCGCGAGGTGCATGCCCGTGCGGGAGCCAAGGCCTGACRCCGCGCTGAGCCCCGGCGGCGCCATCGAGATGGCGTCGCTGTGGCGCCATGCCGTCTCGCAGCGCCTGCGCGAACTGGCGTGGTGCTCGCTGTCGCCGCCGTTGCTGGCGTTCCTGCCGGCCGGCCATGTGGGCGGCGGGACCGATGGGAGCGATGGGGCCGATGGGGCCATCAACGGTCACGTCAATGGCAGCATCAACGGCAACTTCAACGGAAATCTCAGCGTCGGCGGCGCTCTCGGCGGTGTCCCCGACGGCAGTCCGGGCAGCATCGTCCAGGGCGCCAGCGCGGATACGCCGGCCGCGCATATCGCCGCTGGCCTGGCGCACTGGCCTGATGGCGCGCTGGCCGCCTGGCAGCGCTGGCTGCTGTGCGCCGATCCGGCCTCGCTGCCGCTGACCATCGCCGAACTGGCGGCGGGCCGCGAGCATCCGCGCGCGCGTGGCCCCGCGCATGCGCCCAGCCTGCGGCTGGGCCGCCATGCCGAGCGCCTGCTCCAGTTCACGCTCGAACACACTGCCGGCCTGGAACTGCTGGCGGCCAACCTGCCGGTACGCCGCGCCGCCGCGCACGGTGTGCAGACGCTGGGCGAACTCGACTTCGTCTGGCGCGATACGCGCAGCGGGGCGACCGTCCATTGGGAAATGGCGGCCAAGTTCTACCTGCTGGTCGGGCCGGACGCCTCGGCGGGGCACGGCGACGCCGCACCGCCGCGCCTGCATCATTTCGTCGGTCCCAACCTGGTGGACAGGCTGGGCGACAAGCTCGGCCATCTGGTCCACCGTCAGTTGCCGCTGTCGCGCGCGCCCGAGGCGCTGGCGCTGCTGGGGCGCACCGTGGACCGCAGCGAGGTCTACCTGCTTGGCTGGCTGTTCTACCGCAACGGCGTCGTCCCCGCCGGGGTGCGCGACCTCGGCATTGCGCCGGATCACCTGCATGGCTGGTGGTCCGCCTTGCAGGACTGGTCGGCGTGGGCCGCCACGCGCACGGGCTCGCGCTGGTATCGCCTGCCGCGCTCGGCCTGGATGGCGCCGGCCATGGTCGCCCAGGCCCACACGGAGCCGCTCGAGGCCGTGCGCGAAGCGCTGGCGCAACGCTTTGCCGAAACCCAGCACGACAAGGTCTGGCGGCGCGAGGCGCCGGTGATGCTGTGCGAACTGGAACCTGCCGGAGCGAGCGCGCCAGGGCTGTGGCGCGAGTGCTCGCGCGGCTTCGTGGTGCCGCCGGGCTGGGAGGAGCGGGCGCGGCAACGCGTTGCAGCCTTGCCGGAATAGCCGCCCGCGGCCGCGCCGCGGGGCGACGGCCGTCAGTGGTGTTAGTGGTGCTAGTGGTGCTTGTCCTCGCCGATCATGGCGAGCGAGTTGAAGTTGCGCACGTTGTAGCGGTGCTGGCGCATCACCAGCACCATGGTGACGCAGACAAAGATCCCGAACGCCACGATGACGATGCCGATGGGCACGTTGAGCTTGATCAGCAGGGCGTACAGGCACAGCATCAGCAGCACCGAGACGTTTTCGTTGAAGTTCTGTACGGCGATCGAGTGGCCGGCGGACAGCAGCACATGGCCGCGGTGCTGCAGCAGCGCGTTCATCGGCACCACGAAGTAGCCGGACATGCCGCCCACCAGCATCAGGAACAGATAGGCAATGGCCATGTACAGCGGCATGTGCATGCCGAGCACGTCGAACGAGATCTCGGGAAGGCTGTGCTTGGTGTAGAAGGCCATCAGCATCACCACCACGCCCATCGCCACGCCGAAGGGCAGCACCGACAGCGATTTGCGCAGCGGAATGCGCATGGCGGCCAGGATCGCGCCGACCGCCACGCCGACGGCCACCACCGCCTGCAGCAGCGCGCCCTGGGACAGGTTCAGCCCGAGCGACTTCTCGGCCCATTTCAGCACGATGAACTGCAGGGTGGCGCCAGCGCCCCAGAACAGCGTGGTCACGGCCAGCGAGATCTGGCCAAGCTTGTCCTGCCACAGCGCGGTGAAGCAGTCGGCGAATTCGGCGATCAGCTTGATCGGATTCTTTTCCTGCTGCGGATAGCGCGCGCCGGTTTCCGGGATGAACAGGTTGAAGATGGCGGCGATCACGTAGAACAGCATGATGACCACCATGGCGGCCTCGGCCGGGGTGTTGATGCCGGTGTCCACGAAGGGCACGTCGAAGCCGAGCAGCATCTTGGAGATATGCACGGAGATCAGCGCGCCGCCGACCACCGTGCCCAGGATGATCGAGCCTACCGTGAGGCCTTCGATCCACCCGTTGGCGGCGACCAGCTTTTCCGGGGGAAGCAGTTCGGTGAGGATGCCGTACTTGGCCGGCGAGTAGGCGGCGGCGCCGAATCCCACGATGCCGTAGGCCAGCAGCGGGTGCAGCCCGAACATCATGATCGCGCAGCCGGCAATCTTGATCGTGTTGGTGATGAACATCACCTTGCCCTTCGGCATGGAGTCCGCGAAGGCGCCCACGAAGGCGGCCAGCACGACATAGGAGAGCACGAAGAACAGCTTGAGCAGCGGCGTCATCCACTGCGGGGAGTGCAGTTCGGTAAGAAGGGCAATGGCGGCGATCAGCAGCGCGTTGTCGGCCAGCGAGGAGAAGAACTGCGCCGCCATGATGGTATAAAAACCCTTCTTCATACTTTGGACTCTTTCTCCATCGCTCAAGCCTTGCAAGACGGGCGCCAGCACGCTGCCGGGCGCTGTCATTGCCACTGTCATTACCTGTAGGGAACCTGGGCCCGCACCGCTGTCAAAGTGATGCCCATGCCGGTCTTCCGAGTGTCGCGCAAACCGCCTGACCCTGTTTGACATATTGCATCACTTTTAAAACATGGCCGGAACGTCCGGCTTTATAACACGAAAGTAGGGCGTTTCCGAGCATCTGCGGACCGCCGGTTTGACAGCGCAGATGCGCTGCGATTCCCTAAATGATTCTTCGAGTGTGTTCAAATAACGTCTGTGCGGCGAGCCACGCGCACCGGGTCTTCCCCTATATGGTGCATCCCTGACCCGGGGCGCGGACCGGCCAGCCGGCCGGGAGCCCCGCCATGCCAACCCGCCGCCGCCCCCTCCAGAAGCAACAGCGATCCCATGCCTAGACCCATTCACGCCGTTATCCATCAACCGGCCCTGGCCAATAACCTGGAAATCGTGCGCCGCTGTGCACCCGCGTCGCGCGTCTGGGCCGTCGTCAAGGCCAACGCCTATGGCCATGGCATCCGCCGCGCCTTCGCCGGCCTGCGCGCCACCGACGGCTTCGGCCTGCTCGACCTGAACGAAGCCGTGCTGCTGCGCGAACTGGGCTGGCAAGGCCCGATCCTTCTTTTAGAGGGTTTCTTCCAATCCCAGGACGTGCCTTTGCTGGAGCAGTACCGCCTCACCACCGCCGTCCATTGCGAAGAACAGCTGCGCATGCTGGAAGTCGCGCGTCCCAAGGGGCCGCTGGGCATCCAGCTCAAGCTCAATACCGGCATGAACCGCCTCGGCTTCCGTGCGGACCAGTACCGCACCGCCTGGGAACGCGCGCGCACCCTGTCCTGTGTGGGCAGTATCGTGCATATGACGCATTTCTCCGACGCCGACGGCCCGCGCGGCATCGCCCACCAGCTCGAGGTCTTCGACGCCGCCACGGCCAACCTGCCGGGCGAGGCCAGCCTGTCCAATTCCGCCGCCACGCTCTGGCATCCCCAGGCCCACCGCACCTGGGTGCGGCCGGGCATCGTGCTGTACGGCGCCTCGCCCACCGGCCTGTCCGGCGACGTGGCCAGCTTCGGCCTGCAGCCGGCCATGTCGCTGCACAGCGAGCTGATCTCCGTCCAGGACCTGCAGCCCGGCGATACCGTCGGCTACGGCTCGCTGTTCAAGGCCGAGCGCCCGATGCGCATCGGCGTGGTGGCCTGCGGCTATGCCGACGGCTACCCGCGCCATGCCGCCGGCTGGGGCGACAACCCGGCGCCGGTGCTGGTCGACGGCGTGCGCACGCACCTGGTGGGCCGGGTGTCGATGGACATGATCTGCGTCGACCTCACGCCTTGCCCCAAGGCCCGCGTGGGCAGCGCCGTCACCCTGTGGGGCCAGGGCCTGCCGATCGACGACGTGGCCGCCGCCAGCGGCACCGTGGGCTACGAGCTGATGTGCGCCCTGGCGCCCAGGGTGCCGGTCACGGTGGCGACCCTGACCGCGCCGGAGCAGCCCGCGCTGGCCTGATTGCCGGCGGGCAGGCTGACGCCTGCCCGGGCCGCCGCCTGGCGATATCCGGGTGGCGTGCGCTGCCCCGGGCGCCGCCTGCAAGCCAGCCTGCGATCGGCTGCCGCCTGCCGGGCGCCGGCCATTGTTCATCCACCGCTTCTTATCCATCGTTTCTCCGGGGACCCCAGTTGGCCAAGCCAAAGAACGTCTATACCTGCACCGAATGCGGCGGCACCTCGCCGCGCTGGCAGGGCCAGTGCCCGCAATGCCAGCAATGGAACACGCTGGTAGAGAGCGTGGCGGAATCGCCGTCGGCCAAGCGCTTCGCGCCGCTGGCGGCCTCGGCCATGGTGCAGCGGCTGTCGGAGATCGACGCGGCCGACGTGCCGCGCTTCTCCAGCGGCATCGATGAATTCGACCGCGTGCTGGGCGGGGGGCTGGTGGCCGGCGGGGTGGTGCTGATCGGCGGCGATCCCGGCATCGGCAAGTCCACGCTGCTGCTGCAGGCGCTGGCCAACCTTGCCTCGGAGCGCCGCGTGCTCTACGTCAGCGGCGAAGAGTCGGGCGCGCAGATTGCCTTGCGCGCGCAGCGCCTGGGGGTGGACAGCCCGCAGCTCGCCTTGCTGGCCGAGATCCAGCTGGAGAAGATCCAGGCCACGCTGGAGGTGGAGAAGCCCGAGGTGGCGGTGATCGACTCGATCCAGACCCTGTACTCCGATGCGCTGACGTCGGCGCCCGGCTCGGTGGCGCAGGTGCGCGAATGCGCGGCGCAGCTGACCCGCATCGCCAAGAGCAGCGGCATCACCATCATCCTGGTCGGCCATGTGACCAAGGAAGGTGCGCTGGCCGGCCCGCGCGTGCTCGAGCATATCGTCGACACCGTGCTGTACTTCGAGGGCGACACGCACTCCTCGCATCGCCTGATCCGCGCCTTCAAGAACCGCTTCGGCGCGGTCAACGAACTGGGCGTGTTCGCCATGACCGAGCGCGGCCTGCGCGGCGTCAGCAATCCCTCGGCGCTGTTCCTGTCGCAGCACGAGCAGGTCGTGCCCGGTTCCTGCGTGCTGGTCACGCAAGAGGGCACGCGGCCGCTGCTGGTGGAAGTGCAGGCGCTGGTCGATGCCGCGCACGTGCCCAACCCGCGCCGCCTGGCCGTGGGGCTGGAACAGAACCGCCTGGCGATGCTGCTGGCGGTGCTGCACCGCCATGCCGGCATCGCTTGCTTCGACCAGGACGTGTTCCTCAACGCCGTGGGCGGGGTCAAGATCGCCGAGCCGGCGGCCGACCTGGCCGTGCTGCTGGCCATCCATTCCTCCATGCGCAACAAGCCGCTGCCGCGCGGGCTGGTGGTGTTCGGCGAAGTCGGCCTGGCCGGCGAGATCCGGCCCAGTCCGCGCGGGCAGGACCGCCTGCGCGAAGCCGCCAAGCTCGGCTTCACCACGGCGGTCATTCCCAAGGCCAATGCGCCCAAGCAGAAGATCGACGGCCTCGAGGTGCTGGCGGTGGAGCGGCTGGAGCAGGCCATCGACCGCGTCCGTCATCTCGAGTGAACGCCATGCCGGGCCAGCACGATCAGGCGCCAGCCGGCTCCGCAAGCGGAGCCGGGCCGGTGACCCTGGAGACCGCGCGCCTGCGCCTGCGCCAGTGGCGCGACGCGGATTTCGCGCCGTTCGCCGCGCTCAATGCGGACCCGCTGGTGATGGCCTGCTTCCCGGCGCCGCTGGAGCGCGCTGCCAGCGATGCCATGGCATTGCGCTGCCAGGACCTGATCGCGGCACGCGGGTGGGGCTTGTGGGCGGCCGAGCGCAAGGCGGACGGGGCATTCATCGGTTTCGTCGGCCTGCACGAGCCCGCCGCCACGCTGCCGTTCTCGCCCTGCGTGGAAATCGGCTGGCGCCTGGCGCATGCATACTGGGGGCAGGGCTATGCCACGGAGGCGGCGCGGGCCGCGCTGCGCTTCGGGTTCGGGCGCCTGGGCCTGGCGGAAATCGTTTCGTTCACGGCACTGCCCAACGTCCGCTCGCGGGCTGTGATGGAGCGGGTCGGCATGGTGCCCGACGGCACCTTCGACCATCCGGCCGTGGCGCAGGGCAGCCCGTTGCGGGCGCACTGGCTGTACCGCCTGGCCGCGGCGCGGTGGCGGGCGCAAGGCGGCCCGACGTCCGCCTGAGCCCGCCGCGCGCGGGCGTGCGAGCGCGCGCGGCAAGGCCATGATCTGCGTCAATCCGCCGCAAGCGGCACGCCGCCGGCCGCGCCGGAATGGCAAGGCGTGCAACACAAAATCGGTAATAATGAGCCTCGCATTGCGCACGTCCGGCAAATGGCCGGGCGGCGCACCAATGGACGGGCCCGCGGCAACGGATCCCGACGGATCAGCCCGGGTGGCATCGTCCGGCCCTTTTTGCTACTGAACCATGCAAGCCAATTCCCGCAGTTTCTTCCTGCTGATCGCCGCGATCTCGTTCGGGCTGGTCGGCTATGCCCTCTACCTGCAGCATGTGGAAGGCTACCAGCCGTGTCCGCTGTGCGTGATGCAGCGTTTCRCCTTCGTCGCCATCGGCCTGTTCTCGCTGCTGGCCGCCATCGCGCAGAACACGCGCAGCCTGTGGCAGGGGCTGGGCATGTTGTCCGGCGTGGGTGGCATCGCGGTGGCCGGCTATCACGTGTCGCTGCTGCTGAACCCCAAGGCCAGCTGCGGCATCGACCCGCTGGAGAACTGGGTCAACCGCTTGCCGACGGCCAAGCTGCTGCCGCAGGTGTTTTTCTCGGACGGCATGTGCACCACGCCGCTGCCCCCGATCTTTGGCCTGTCGATTCCGGCCTGGTCGCTGATCTGGCTGTTCATCCTGACGGCGACGCTGGCGATCGGCATGATCCGGCGCGAGAAGAACTACCGCTGAGCGCCGGCATCGTCTGCGCAACGGCGCGCAGCCGCGGCGTATCCGGGGGCGGGCGCCCCCGGGATCCTTCCCTTGCGCGTCCAGGCGACCCTAGACGATCTGTTCGATCTGCTCCTGCAGCTCGAGCCAGCGCTCCTCCAGCGTATCGAGCTCGCCGCCGACTTCCCCTTGCCGCTTGAGCATCTCCATCAGCTTGCTCTTGTTGGCCTCGGCATAGCTGGCCTCGTCGGCCATGAAGGCATCGATCTCGCCCTTGGCCTGCTGTAGCACGGCCATGCGCTTTTCCACCTTTTCCAGTTCCTTGGTCAGCGGCTTGCGCAGCTGGGTCAGGCGCTGGCGCTCGTCGGCCTCGGCGCGGCGCTGGTCACGGCGGTTGGTGCCGCCCGCCGCGCTGTCGCCGCCGGCCGGGGCACGGTCCGCGGTGGCGGCGTTGCGCTTGGCGGCGGCCTGCTGCAGCAGCCAGTCGCGGTAGTCGTCCAGGTCGCCATCGAAGGGTTTGATCGTGCCTTCGCCCACCAGCATGAACTGGTCGGTGGTGGCGCGCAGCAGGTGACGGTCGTGGGAGACCACGATCAGCGTGCCCTCGAACTGCGCCAGCGCCATGGTGAGCGCCTCGCGGGTGTCGAGGTCCAGGTGGTTGGTGGGCTCGTCGAGCAGCAGCAGATTGGGCTTCTGCCACACGATCAGCGACAGCGCCAGGCGCGCCTTCTCGCCGCCGGAGAACGGCTCGATCGGCGAGGTAGCCATGTCGCCGCGGAAGTTGAAGCTGCCGAGGAAGTCGCGCAGTTCCTGCTCGCGCGTGTCCGGCGCCAGCCGCGCCAGGTGCTGCAGCGGCGAGTCATGGTCGCGCAGCGTTTCCAGCTGGTGCTGGGCGAAGTAGCCGATCTGCAGCCCCTTGCCCTGGCGCATCTTGCCGGCCAGCGGCTCCTGCGTGTCCGCCAGCGTCTTCACCAGCGTGGACTTGCCCTGGCCGTTGGCGCCCAGCAGGCCGATGCGCTGGCCGGTCTGGATCGACAGCGACAGGTTGTGCAGGATGGTCACGGGCGGCGCATCCGGCGCGGGCGGCGGGTAGCCGCAGTCCACGCCCTCGAGCACCATCATCGGGTTGGGCGCGGCGTCCGGCTCGCGGAACTCGAAGGCAAAGCCGGCGGCGATATGCACCGGCGCCAGGCGCTCCATCTTCTCCAGCGCCTTGACCCGGCTCTGCGCCTGGCGCGYCTTGGTGGCCTTGGCCTTGAAGCGGGTGATGAAGGATTCGAGGTGGGCGATCTCCTTCTGCTGGCGCGAGTAGGCCGATTGCTGCAAGGCCATCTGCTGCAGGCGCAGGGTCTCGAACTGGGTGTAGTTGCCGCCGTAGCGGCGCAGCTGCTGGTTCTCGATATGCACCGTGACATTACAGATCGCATCGAGGAATTCGCGATCGTGCGAAATCATTACCAGCGTTCCCGGGTAGCGGGCCAGCCAGTCTTCCAGCCAGACGATCGCGTCCAGGTCCAGGTSGTTGGTCGGTTCGTCGAGCAGCAGCAGGTCGGACGGGCACATCAGTGCCTGCGCCAGGTTCAGGCGCATGCGCCAGCCGCCCGAGAACGAGGCCACCGGCTGCGATACCTGCGCCAGCGTGAAGCCCAGCCCCAGCAGCAGCGCCTCGGCGCGCGCCGGCGCGGTGTAGCCGTCGGCATCGGCGAACGCCGCGTGGGCGTCGCCCTCAGCGGTGCCGTCGCCGCTGGCCTGGGCAGCCGTGATGCGTGCCTCGATGTCGCGCAGGCGGGTGTCGCCGTCGATGGTGTATTCCACCGCGCTGCGCATGACCGCCGGGGTTTCCTGCGCCACATGCGCAGTGCGCCATTGCGGCGGGATGAAGACGTCGCCGCCATCCGCATGCAGCTCGCCGCGCAGCATGGCGAACAGGGTCGACTTGCCGCTGCCGTTGGCGCCGACAAGGCCGACACGCTCGCCGGGATTCAGCGTCACGCTGGTGTGGTCGAACAGCACCTTGGTGCCGCGCTGGAGGACAAGCTGGTCGATTCGGATCACGGGAGGGGAAAGCTGGAGAGGGAGCGATGGCCGGCGTGGCCGGACGGTCCGGCCCGGCATGGCACGGGTCAACCCGGCATTGTAGCCGCTTCGCATGGCGATGCCCGCGAATGGACGGCGCATGCCGGACACGCCGCCCGGCAGTGACGCCAAGGGCCCGCATGCGGTCCGGAAGGGCCCCGGGACGGGGGTTCGTCTAGGTACAAACCCTTGGCCACGTAAAACTCTATTTTCATGGCGCGTGTTTTGCGTGTAAATTTATTTACATTGATGCGCATCCTTTGCATGCTTTGTTTTCGTGCATGACGCATCCCGGCCAACCCAGCAACATCCCATGTCCCTCGGCAACCACGGTAACAGCGGCACTTCCGGCAAGACCGGCAACGGCAACGGCTCGATCACCGAGCGCATCGCCCGCGCCTTGCCCGCGCTGACGCCGGCGCACCAGCGCATGGCCGAATACGTGCTGGGCAATCAGTTCCGCGCCGCCACCATGCGCATCGACGAGCTGGCCGCGGCGGTGGAAGTGTCGGTCGCCACCGCCAATCGCTTCGCCCATGCGCTGGGCTTCGAGGGCTATCCGCAATTCCGCACCGAGCTGGTGCGCGGTTTCGAAGCCACGCTTGCACCCGTCGAGAAACTGCGCACCGGACTGGAGCGGCCGGCCACGGTGGCCGCCGTCATCGCCGCCTCGCTGGACGAGGACGTGCGCAATCTCGAAGCCACGCGCCGCGCGCTCGACGCCGAGACCTGCGAGCGCGCCGTCGAAGCGATCCTGGCGGCCGAGCGCATCTTCGTGGTGGGCTTCGGCGCCAGCGGCTTCCTGGCCGGGCTGCTCCAGCATGGGCTGGACCTGTCCTGCCGCACCGTGATCTCGGTCTCGGGCTCGGGTGGYGCGTCCACCGCGGCGCGCGCGCTGTTCAAGCTGCAGCCCAGCGATCTGCTGATCGTGATCGGCTTCCCGCGCTATGTGTATGACACCGTGACCATCACGCGGCGCGCGCGCTCGCACGGCGCGCGCATCCTGGCGCTGACCGACGGACCTACTTCGCCGCTGGCGGCGCTGGCCGACATCGCGCTGTATGCGCACACCGGCCGCCAGCTCTCCGCCAACTCGGACGCAGCCGTGCTGGCCTTTATCGAAGGCCTGTGCGGCGCGGTGGCGCACCGCGCCGCGCATGCGGTCAAGGCTGCCGCCGAGATGACCGAATTCCTGCTGCCGTGGCTGCACGGCGCGCCGCCCGGGCAGGGCCGCGACGCACGCGAGCCACGCCCCGACGAAGCAGCCGAAGGGCGCGCCAGGAGCGCCCCCGCACGCCGCAAGAAGACAACCCCGAACGCATCGTGAACACCATGAACACCCCCGTGATCGCCATCCATGGCGGCGCCGGCACCATTACCCGTGCCGCCATGAGCCCCGCCAAGGAGGCGGAATACACCGACGCGCTCGCCGCCGTGCTGCAAGCCGGCCAGCGCGTGCTGGCCGATGGCGGCAGCGCGCTCGACGCCGTGACCGAGGCCGTGCGCCTGCTGGAGGATTGCCCGCTGTTCAACGCCGGCCGCGGCGCCGTGCTGACCCACGCCGGCACCTACGAACTGGACGCCGCCATCATGGACGGCGCCACGCTGGGCGCCGGCGCGGTGGCTTGCGTCAAGCGCCTGCGCAACCCGGTGCTGGCCGCGCGCGCGGTGATGGAAAAAAGCGAGCACGTGCTGTTCGCCGCCGATGGCGCCGAGGCCTTTGCCCTGGCGCAGGGCCTGGAACTGGTGGAGCCAGCGTACTACTTCACCCAGGCGCGGCACGAGCAATGGGAGCGCGCCCGCGCCACCACCGGCACGACGCTGGACCACGATGCCGCCACGCTGGCCGCCACCAGGGCAGCCGAGCCCATCGACCCCGACAACAAGTTCGGCACCGTGGGCGCGGTGGCATGCGACGCGCAGGGGCGCCTGGCCGCGGCCACCTCCACCGGTGGCGTCACCAACAAGCAGGTGGGCCGCGTGGGCGACACGCCCATCGTGGGCGCCGGCTGCTTTGCCGATGACGTGGCGGCAGTCTCCACCACCGGCACCGGGGAGATGTTCATCCGCGCCGTGGCTGCCTACGACGTGGCGGCGCAGATGCGCTACGCGGGCCTGCCGCTGGAAGAAGCCGCGCGCCGCGTAGTGATGGAAAAGCTGCCGGCCATCGACGGCCGCGGCGGCCTGATCGCGGTGGACCGCGCCGGCAACGTCACGCTGCCGTTCAATACCGAAGGCATGTACCGCGGCTTCGCCCGGGTGGGCGAGGCGGTCAACGTGTGGATCTACGGCTAGGGCAGGCAGCGCGCGCCGGCACGCCGGGGCGCGCGAAGCAACAACCTCGGCATCAACAGGCATCAACAGGTATCAAGGGGGCCAAGTGGCTGCAGCATCCTCTTCCAAGTCGGGCATCGTCCTGCCACCGCAGCGGGTGGTTTCCGTCAACGATCTCACCGTGCGCTTTTCCACCTCGGAACGCACCGTGGAGGCCGTGCGCAACCTCAGCTTCCACGTCGACCGCGGCGAGACACTGGCCGTGGTGGGCGAATCCGGCTCGGGCAAATCGGTGACCTCGCTGGCGCTGATGCGGCTGGTCGAGCATGGCGGCGGCAAGATCGCCAGCGGCAGCATGGAACTGCGCCGCCGCAACGGCCAGGTGCTCGACCTCGCCAGCGCCGACAGTGCCACCATGCGCGGCGTGCGCGGCAGCGACGTGGCGATGATCTTCCAGGAGCCGATGACCTCGCTCAACCCGGTCTTCCCGGTGGGCGAGCAGATCGCCGAGTCGATCCGCCTGCACCAGGGCAAGAGCCGCGCCGAGGCGCGCGCCGAAGCGCTGCGCATGCTGGAGATCGTGCGCATCCCCGAGGCGCGCCGCGTGCTGGACCGTTTCCCGCACCAGCTCTCCGGCGGCATGCGCCAGCGCGTGATGATCGCCATGGCGCTGTCGTGCAAGCCGGCGCTGCTGATCGCCGACGAGCCCACCACCGCGCTCGACGTCACCATCCAGGCCGAGATCCTGCAGCTGATCCGCAATCTGCAGGCCGAGATGGACATGGGCGTGGTCTTCATCACCCACGACATGGGCGTGGTGGCCGAGGTGGCCGACCGCGTGCTGGTGATGTACCGCGGCGAGAGCGTCGAAGAGGGCGCCTCCGAGCAGGTCTTCGCCAGGCCCGCGCATCCGTACACGCGCGCGCTGCTGTCCGCCGTGCCCAAGCTCGGCGCCATGCGCGGCACCGACTGGCCGGCCAAGTTCCCGCTGGTGCAGCTCGACCAGGGCGAGCCGCCCGCGCCCGAAGTGCCGCAGGACACGGTGCCGGCCGGCGCTTCGCCGATCCTGCGCGTGCACGACCTGGTGACCCGCTTCGACGTGCCGGGCGGCCTGCTGGGCCGCGTGGCGCGCCGCGTGCACGCCGTGGAGCGCGTGAGCTTCGACCTGTACCCGGGCGAAACGCTGGCGCTGGTGGGCGAATCGGGCTGCGGCAAGTCCACCACCGGCCGCTCGCTGCTGCGCCTGGTCGACAGCCAGAGCGGCACCATCGAATTCAACGGCCAGGACATCAGCCAGATGAAGGGCGGCGCGCTGCAGACCCTGCGCCGCAATATCCAGTTCATCTTCCAGGACCCGTTCGCCTCGCTCGACCCGCGCGTGCCGGTGGGCTACTCGATCATGGAGCCGCTGCTGGTGCACAAGGTGGCCAGCGGCAAGCAAGCCGAGCAGCGCGTGGCATGGCTGCTGGAAAAGGTGGGCCTGACCGCCGCGCATGCGTCGCGCTACCCGCACGAGTTCTCGGGCGGCCAGCGCCAGCGCATCTGCATCGCGCGCGCCCTGGCGCTGAACCCCAAGGTGGTGGTGGCCGACGAGTCGGTCTCCGCGCTCGACGTTTCCATCCAGGCGCAGATCGTCAACCTGATGCTCGACCTGCAGCGCGAAATGGGCATCGCCTTCCTGTTCATCTCGCACGACATGGCGGTGGTGGAGCGCGTGAGCCACCGCGTGGCGGTGATGTACCTGGGCCAGATCGTCGAGATCGGCCCGCGCCGCGCGATCTTCGAGAACCCGCAGCACCCGTACACCAGGAAGCTGATGTCGGCGGTGCCGATCGCCGACCCGGCGCGCCGCCACCTCCAGCGCGAGCCGCTGTCCGACGAGATTCCCAGCCCCATCCGCGCGCTTGGCGACGAGCCGCTGGTCAAGCCGCTGGTGGCCGTCGCCGGCAGCAACGCCTCCCGCCATTTTGTCGCCCGGCACGCCATCGGCGGCGCCTACTGAACCGAACCGAAGTGAACCAACGCATTTCCCAAGGAGAATCCAAGATGACCCGGATGATGACCCGATTGGCCCCTTCCAAGCTGATCGCCGGTGGCCTGGCCCTGGCCGCGCTCGGCGCAGGCCCCGCCTTTGCCGCCAAGGACGCCGTGATGGCGGTGTACTCCACCTTCACCACGCTGGACCCGTACGATTCGAACGACACACTGTCGCAGGCCGCCACCAAGTCCTTCTACCAGGGCCTGTTCGGCCTCGACAAGGACATGAAGCTGGTCAACGTGCTGGCCGAAAGCTATGAAGCCAGCAAGGACGGCCTGACGTACACCATCAAGCTCAAGAAGAACATCAAGTTCCACGACGGCACCACTTTCGACGCTGCCGCCGTCAAGGCCAACCTGGACCGCGTCACCAACCCGGCCAACAAGCTCAAGCGCTACACGCTGTTCAACCGCGTGGCCAAGACCGACGTGATCGACGCCAACACCGTCAAGGTCACGCTGAAAGAGCCGTTCTCGCCGTTCATCAACGTGCTGGCCCACCCGTCGGCCGTGATGATCTCGCCCGCCGCGCTGCAGAAGTACGGCAAGGACATCGCCTTCCACCCGGTCGGCACCGGCCCGTTCGAGTTCGTCGAGTGGAAGCAGCCCGATCACCTGAAGGGCAAGAAGTTCGCCGGCTTCTGGAAGACCGGCTATCCGAAGATCGACACCATCACCTGGAAGCCGGTGGTGGACAACAACACGCGCGCGGCCATCATGCAGACGGGCGAGGCGGACTTCGCCTTCAGCATCCCGTTCGAGCAGGCCGCGGTGCTCAAGAGCAATCCCAAGGTGGACCTGATCGCCTCGCCGTCGATCATCCAGCGCTACCTGAGCCTGAATACCACGGTCAAGCCGTTCAACGACCCCAAGGTGCGCCAGGCCATCAACTACGCCATCAACAAGGACGCACTGGCCAAGGTGGCATTCGCCGGCTACGCCACGCCGTCCGACGGCGTGGTGCCCGCGGGCGTGGATTATGCCGAGAAGCTGGGCCCGTGGCCGTACGACCCGGCCAAGGCGCGCGCGCTGCTCAAGGAAGCCGGCTACCCGAACGGCTTCGAGACCACGCTGTGGTCCGCCTATAACCACACCACCGCGCAAAAGGTGATCCAGTTCGTGCAGCAGCAGCTGCAGCAGGTCGGCATCAAGGCGCAGGTGCAGGCGCTCGAGGCCGGCCAGCGCGTGGAGAAGGTGGAAAGCGTGCAGAAGCCGGAAGACGCCGGCGTGCGCATGTACTACGTGGGCTGGTCGTCGTCGACCGGCGAGTCGGACTGGGCGCTGCGCCCGCTGCTGGCTTCCGAATCGATGCCGCCCAAGCTGCTCAACACCGCCTACTACAAGAACGACCAGGTCGACGCCGACATCGCCGGCGCCCTGCGCACCACGGACCGCGCCGAGAAGGCACGCCTGTACAAGGATGCGCAGGAGCAGATCTGGAAGGACGCGCCGTGGGCCTTCCTGGTGACCGAGAAGGTGCTGTTCGCGCGCGCCAAGCGCCTGACCGGCGCCTACGTGATGCCCGATGGCTCGTTCAACTTCGACGAGATCGACATCAAGCAATAAGGGTCGCCGGCATGCGGGCGCGTCCGGTTCGCCGCCGCGCCCGTGGCCGGGCCCGGCAGTACCTCCGCAGTAACCCGGCAGTACAGCGCAGCAAGCCGTGCACGGCCGCCTGCCCACAGATGCGGGGGCAGGGCGGGCGGCCCGCGGTCTTTTATTTTTCCGGTGCATCATGCTGAATTACTTTCTCAAACGATTCCTGGGCGTGATTCCCACACTGCTGATCATGGCAGTGCTGGTCTTCATGTTCGTCCACCTGTTGCCCGGCGATGCCGCCCGGCTCGCGGCCGGCCCCGAGGCCGACCAGGCCACGGTGGAGCTGGTGCGCCGCGATCTCGGCCTGGACAAGCCGCTGCCCGAGCAGTTCGTGCAATTCTTCTCGAACGCCGTGCGCTGGGAGTTCGGCAATTCGCTGCGCACCAAGCGCCCGGTCAGCGAGGAGATCGGCGACCGTTTCATGCCGACCCTGTACCTGACGCTGGCCTCGATGGTGTGGGCGGTGATCTTCGGCATGGTGATCGGTGTCACCTCCGCGGTCTGGCGCAACCGCTGGCCTGACCGCCTGGGCATGACGCTGGCGGTGTCCGGCATCTCCTTCCCGGCCTTTGCCCTGGGCATGCTGCTGATGGAAGTGTTCTCCGTGCAGCTGGGCTGGCTGCCCTCCATCGGCGCCGATTCCTGGAAGCACTACATCCTGCCCTCGMTSACGCTGGGCGCCGCSGTGGCCGCSGTSATGGCSCGCTTCACGCGSGCCTCGTTCGTCGAGGTGCTGCAGGAAGATTTCGTGCGCACCGCGCGCGCCAAAGGCGTGGGCGAGTTCCTGGTGGTGGCCAAGCACTGCCTGCGCAACGCAATGATTCCGGTGGTCACCATGATGGGCCTGCAGTTCGGCTTCCTGCTGGGCGGCTCGATCGTGGTCGAGAAGGTCTTCAACTGGCCCGGGCTCGGGCGCCTGCTGGTGGACGCGGTCGAGATGCGCGACTACCCGGTCATCCAGGCCGAGGTGCTGCTGTTCTCGCTCGAGTTCATCCTGATCAACCTGGTGGTCGACGTGCTGTACACCGTCATCAACCCCGCCATCCGCTACAAATAAAGAGAGGCCGGCATGACCCAGCTTTCCACGCCCGCCGACGGCAACGCCGCCGCTCCCGCCACCGCCCAGGAGGCCGTGCGCACGCCCTGGACCGAGTTCTGGCGCAAATTCCGCAAGCAGCACCTGGCGCTGGGCGCCGGGGTGTTCGTGCTGCTGCTGGTGGCGATCGCAATCTTCGCGCCGCACCTGGTGCCCTATGATCCCGAGAATTTCTTCGACTACGACGCGCTCAACGCCGGCCCCTCGGCGGCGCACTGGTTCGGCGTGGATTCGCTCGGACGCGACATCTTCAGCCGCATCCTGGCCGGCGCCCGCATCTCGCTTGCCGCGGGCTTCTTCTCCGTCATCATCGGCGCCATCGTCGGCACCGTGCTGGGACTGCTGGCCGGCTACTACGAAGGCTGGTGGGACCGCATCGTGAGCCGCGTCTCGGACGTGCTGTTCGCCTTCCCCGGCATCCTGCTGGCCATCGGCATCGTCGCCATCCTCGGCAACGGCATGACCAACGTGATCTTCGCCGTGGCGGTGTTCAGCATCCCGGCCTTCGCTCGCCTGGTGCGCGGCAATACGCTGATGCTCAAGCGCCTGACCTATGTGGAGGCCGCGCGCAGCATCGGCGCCTCCGACTGGACCATCCTGATGCGGCACATCCTGCCGGGCACCATCTCGTCCATCGTGGTGTATTTCTCGATGCGCATCGGCACCTCGATCATCACCGCCGCCAGCCTGTCCTTCCTCGGGCTGGGCGCGCAGCCGCCCACGCCGGAATGGGGCGCCATGCTCAACGAGGCGCGCGCCGACATGGTCACCGCGCCGCACGTGGCGATCTTCCCCAGCCTGGCCATCTTCCTGACCGTGCTGGCGTTCAACCTGCTGGGCGACGGCCTGCGCGACGCGCTCGATCCGAAGATCGACCGCCGCTAAAGGCAGGAGCGCGGCATGGCCACCGACCTGATCCCGGACCTGATCCCCGGCCCGGTCCCGGACCTGGTACATATCGGCACGCTGCCCGCCGGCGCGCGCGGCACCATCGCCGACGTGCCCGGCGTGGCGGTGGGCCACTGCACGCTGGCGCAGGGCGCCTGCCAGACCGGCGTCACCGTGGTGCTGCCGCACGCCGGCAACCTGTTCGCCGACAAGGTGCCGGCCGCCGCCACCGTGCTCAACGGCTTCGGCAAGAGCGTGGGACTGGTGCAGGTGGAGGAGCTCGGCGTGCTGGAAACCCCCATCGCGCTGAGCAATACCTTCGCGGTGGGCGCGCTGGCGCAGGCGCAGATCCGCCAGGCCATCGCCGCCAACCCGGAGATCGGCCGCGCCTGGCCCACGGTCAATCCGCTGGTGTTCGAGTGCAACGACGGCTACCTGAACGATATCCAGGCCATGGCCGTGCAGGAGGCGCACTACGCGCAGGCCTGCGCCGCGGCCGCGGTGGAGTTCGCGCAGGGCGCGGTCGGGGCGGGGCGGGGCATGTCCTCGTTCGGGCTCAAGGGCGGCATCGGCTCGGCCTCGCGCCAGGTGGAGCAATATCATGTTGGCGCGCTGGTGCAGTCCAACTTCGGCATCCTGCCCAACTTCACGGTGGCCGGCGCGCGCCTTGGCGGCGTGCTGGCCGCGCGGCTGCAGGCGCAGGCCGGAGTGAAGACGCAAGGCGGGCCCGAGAAGGGCTCCATCATCATGATCGTCGCCACCGATGCCCCGCTCGACGCGCGCCAGCTGCGCCGCCTGTCGCTGCGCGCCGGTGCCGGGCTGGCACGCACCGGCTCGGTGTTCGGCCACGGCTCCGGCGACATCGCGCTGGCATTTTCCACGGCCTACACCGTGCCGCAGCAGGCGCACGCGCCCATGCCGGCACTGGCCATGCTGCATGAAACCCGGCTCGATGCCTTGTTCCAGGCCGCTGCCGACAGCGTCGAGCAGGCCATCCTGGGCGCGCTGTGGCAGGCCGAAAGCGTGACCGGGCGCGACGGCCACCGCCGCACCGCGCTGCGCGAACTGATGCCCGAATTGCCGCAATGGCTGCAGCGCCATGCGGCGACACCCACCAACTGATTATCCGCACAGAACCGCACCAGACCGCGATGAAGATCCTGATCTCCACCGATATCGAAGGCGTCGCCGGCGTCTTCCACGCCGAGCAGGTCCGCGCCGGCAATGGCGAATACGAACGCGCCCGCGCGTGGATGACCGCCGAGGCCAACGCCGCGGTGCAGGGCGCCTTTGCCGGTGGCGCCACCGAGGTACTGGTCAACGACTCGCACGGGGGCTTTCGCAACCTGCTGCCCGACCAGCTCGACCCGCGCGCCCGCCTGGTGCTCGGCAAGCCGCGCTATCTCGGCATGATGGCCGGCGTGCAGGGCTGCGACGGCGTGTGCATGATCGGCTACCACGGCCGCGCCCAGAGCCGCGGCATCCTGGCCCACACCATCAACAGCAGTGCCTTCGCCCGCATCTGGCTGGCCGGCCAGGAAATGGGCGAGGCCGGTTTGTACGGCGCGCTGGCCGGCGAGTTCGGCGTACCCGTGCTGATGGCCAGCGGCGACGATGTCTTCGTCGAGGAAACGCGTCCCCTGATGCCCTGGGTACGCTACGTGCGCACCAAGGAAGCCGGCGGCCACGGCAGCGGCAACACGCTGTCGCCCGGGGCGTCGCGCGAAGCCATCGCTGCGGCGGTCCAGCAGTCGGTGCGCGAAGCCGGCGGCCGGCCACTGCGCATTCCCGGCCCGGTGCAATGCCGCCTGCAGACGCAGAGCCCGGCCTACGCCGACCTCTTTTGCCAGTGGCCCACGCTCGAACGCGTGGACGGCGTGACGCTGGTGTTCGAAGCCGCCTCGGTACAGGCGGCGGTGCGCATGCTCAACTGCCTGTCGGCGATGTCGTTCATGTTGAAGTAGGGCGCGCTGGCCCGGCGGGGCGCGATGGTGGACAATGGCGGCCTGGCCGCATGGCCAGGTCCCGGAGCCAGGTGCGACCAGCCGGGCCGTTACGCAACATTCCACCGCGCCGCGCGCCGGCAGGCAAGCGCTGATTCATGACCGCAGTCAACAGCGAAAGCTGGACCCCCGTACGCAAGGATTTCGTCGACCCGGCCACGCGTTGCCACCAGCATGTGGGGCGCGCCCGGCATCACGGCTTCGGCAACGGGCAGGCGTATATCCTGCGCGACGCGCAGGGGCACGAGCACCCGTTTGGCGAGGACTGCGCGCGCGCCGTGCTGGCCGAGCCGGGCTTGCTCGACCTGGTGCCCGACTACACCGAGCGCGACGCCGGCTCGCCGGTGCCCGCGGCGACGCCGCCGTCGGCGGATGAATTCGAGCTGACCGCTCCGGTCGCGGCCCGGGCGCGCCGCCCCGGTGGCAAGCGTGACGCTGCCGCCGACGCCGCCAGGCGCCGCGCGGAGGCCCTCCGCTATCTCGTGCTGCGCATGGAAAAGGTGGCCGGCGTGCCCCGCGTGCAGCCTACGGTGCGCTT
The DNA here is from genome assembly GCF_056397305.1 of Cupriavidus sp. 05N40. Lineage (NCBI taxonomy): Bacteria > Pseudomonadati > Pseudomonadota > Betaproteobacteria > Burkholderiales > Burkholderiaceae > Cupriavidus > Cupriavidus sp. 05N40. The sequence continues at coordinate 43,428 of NZ_JBFTND010000051.1, read as the reverse complement.
CCCGGCACTGGAGGAGGTCTACCAGGCCTACCTGGAGGCCGGCGAGCTGCCCGAGGCCCAGGTCAGGCGCATCCTCGCCATCGAGCGCAGCGCTACCACGCCGCCCAAGCTCAAGAGCGTGAACCTGCTGGATGTGTACACCGCGCACGTCAAGCTCGAGCGCGTGATCCGCGAATCCAACCGCCTGGAGCAGCAGCGCTTCCTGCGCAGCATCCATGACTGGCTGGCGCGCCACCTGGTGCTGTCGGCAGCACAGATTGCCGCGGCGGGCATCGAATTGCATCCGCACGCCTTCCGCTCGCCGCTGTTGCGCGAGGCCGGCCAGGACAAGGCTCGACCGGACAAGGCCCGCGCGGACAAGGGCTAGCCCGCCAGCCGGGCTGGCCGCGGCCTCGCGCATGGCCCGGGATGCCTGCCCTGATGGCAATAGCCGCCGAGTTGGCGTTTAATAGCGGCACCCCCCACACTTCTCGCCAGGCGCGAAATCCGCTGTCATGTCCCTGCATACCAGCTTTTCCCGCAGTTATGCCGAAGCCAGGCAGAAATTCCGCGAGGTCGCCCGCTCGGCCGGCGCCGCGCTGACGGATTTCCCGCATCCCACCAAGCGTGGCTGCGCGGACGAGGAGCTCGCCATGGATGTCGCCTGGGTGGGCGATGCCGAGGCCCGGCGCTTCCTCATGGTCACTTCGGGCATGCACGGCGTGGAGGGGTATTGCGGCTCCGGCGCGCAGGTCGCGCTGCTCGGCGATGCGGACCTGCTCCGGGATTTCGCCGATGCCGGCGTGGCGTTGCTGATGGTGCACGCCGTCAATCCCTACGGTTTCTCGCATATGCGGCGTGTCAACGAGGACAACGTCGACCTCAACCGCAATTTCATGGATTTCACCGGGCCGCTGCCCGAGAACGCGCCCTATGCCGAGGTGGCACCGATGCTGCTGCCCGGGCACTGGCCGCCGTCCGAGAGCGACCAGGCCGCGCTGATGAAGACCGTGGCCGAGAAGGGCCTGCCCTGGTACCAGGCCGCCGTGAGCGCGGGCCAGTATCACGCGCCGGAGGGCCTGTTCTTCGGCGGCAGCAAGGCCACCTGGAGCAACTACACCCTGCGCCGCGTCCTGGCGCGCTTTGGCGCCGGCCGCGAGGCGCTGCGCTGGCTCGACATCCATACCGGCCTGGGGCCCTGGGGCTACGGCGAACCCATCTACATGGGGCCGGACAAGGCCGAGCCGCTGGCGAAGGCGCGTGGCATCTGGGGCAGCAACGTCACCTCCATCTACGACGGCACGTCGGCTTCGCCCAATCTCAACGGCATGGCGTGGCTCGCCGTGCCGCAGACCCTGCCGGCGCTCGACTACAACGGCATCGCCCTGGAATTCGGCACCCTGCCGGTGAGCGAAGTCCTCGATGCGCTGCGCGGCGACCACTGGCTGCACGTGCATCCGGAAGCGGACGAAGGCCAGCGCAACCTGATCCGCCAGGCAATGTGGCACGCCTTCTACGGCGACGCCGACGACTGGCGCGAAGGCGTGGTGGAACAGGTGCGCGAGGCTGCCGTCAAGGCCCTGGCCGGCTGGTAGGGGCGCGCCAGCGGCAAGCGTGCGCCGTTGGTGCGCGCTTGCCGTATACAATTCGGCGGAGCCAAATCTGCCGGCACCGCCGCATCCCCGTCCATGCCAAATCCAACCCGGGCCTTTCTTCTGGGCCCGCTGCTGAAGGGCGTATCGCGTTCCTTCTATCTCACGCTGCGCATTCTCCCGGCCGGGATGCGCGATCCCATCGGCCTGGCGTACCTGCTGGCGCGCGCCGCCGACACGATTGCAGACACATCGCTGATCCCGCCGGCGCAACGGCTGGCCCTGCTGCTGTCCTTTCGCGACCAGGTCAACGGCGCCGCCGGCGATCCGGCGCTCATGCGCCGCATGACGGAGGAGGTCGCCGGCCAACAGCAGCAGTCCGACGAGAAGCTCCTGCTCGAATCGCTCGGTCCCGCGCTGGCGATCCTGCCCCAGCTCGGCGAGTCGGACCGGCAGGCCGTGCGCGGAATCGTGTCGACCCTGACTTCCGGCATGGAATTCGACCTGCGCACCTTCCCTGACGAATCCTCCGGCCGCATCGTCGCACTGCGGGAGATGGAGGAGCTGGACCGGTACACCTACCTGGTCGCCGGATGCGTCGGCGAGTTCTGGACCACGATGACCTACGCCCACATGCCGGGCGTCCTCAAGGGTGAATCCGGGACCATGCTCGAGCGGGGCGTGCGCTTCGGCAAGGCACTGCAGATGACCAATGTCCTGCGGGACTGCGGCAAGGACCTGCGCATCGGCCGCTGCTATCTCCCGGCGGTGGCGCTGGAGCGGCACGGCCTGAGTCCGCAGGATCTGCTGCAGGCGGGCAATTCCCTGCGCGCGCGGCCGCTACTGTTTGATCTGCTGCAACTGACGCTGCAGCACTACCGCGCGGCGCTCGACTACACGCTCGCGATTCCCGGGTCGGCGGTCCGCCTGCGGCTGGCTTGCATCTGGCCGATCGTCATCGGTCTTGAGACGTTGCTGCTGCTGGTCGACAACCCCGAGTGGCTGGACCCGGCGAAGGTCTCCAAGATCGGGCGCAAGAAGGTGTACCGGGTGATCGCCGGCTCGCTGCCGGCGGTCGCGTCGGATACGCTGGTGCGCGGGTGGGTGGAGCACCTGATGAAGCGGGTGGAGGCGCGCATGGCGCTGGCCCGCCAGCCTGCGTCGCTCACTGCGCCATCCTGAAATCGAACGATGGCGAGCTTGCGGATCGACATGGTGAGCACTCCTTGCTGACGCTGTTTGCGATGGCTGGAGTGTAGGCAGCCGCCACGCGCCGGATAAGAGGCGCCGCCCGCAAGGCAGTTTTCTGGTTTCGAGATCCATCGCGGGAGGTACGGCGCACGCCGGCGCTGGCCGCTTATGCCCGCAACTCCCGGATGCCCTTGCCCAGCCGCCGGCGCAGCAGCGTCCGCAGCGTGACACCGCTGGCGTAGCCCACCTGCTCGGCGACGCGGTCCACGCTGTGCTTGCTCGTTTTCAGCAGGTGTACCGCGCGCTCGATGCGCAGGTCCTGGATGTACTCGACCGGGGTCTTGCCCAGCACGTCGAACAGGCGCCGCGACAGGGTGCGCTTGCTGATGGCCAGCGCACCGGCCGCCTCGTCGAGGATGATCGCCGTATCGAGCCGCTCGCGCACCCAGCGGTCGAAGCGCTCCACCAGCGGATCGGCGTGCGCGAGGTGGTCGGCGATGATGTAGGCGGACTGTGACGTGCGCGAATCCACCACCAGGTAGCTGGCCACCAGCGCCGCCAGCTCGGGGCTGTTCTGCCGGATCAGCCACAACGCCAAATCGACATGGCTCAGCGCCGCGCCGGCGGTCAGCACGGCGCCGCTCGGCACCACGATGCGATGGGCGTCCAGGCGCACGGCGGGGTAGCGCTGTCGGAACAGCGGTGTCAGCCACCAGGTGGTGGTCGCCTCGTGTCCGTCCAGCAATCCGCTTTCCGCCAGCACGAAGGTGCCGATACATGCCGCGGCCATGCGCGCGCCGCCGCTCGCCCAGGTGCGCAGCAAGGCCAGCGCGTCGGCCACGTCGTCACGGCCGAGCGCGGGCACCAGCGCATCGGGCATCTTGGCGCCCAGCGCAGGCACGATCACCCAGTCCGGCGCGGGCGCCTCGGCGGCGGGCCGCACCGGCACCTGCATCCCGAGTCCGCTGTGCACGGTGGGGCGCACGCCGACCAGGGTGATGTCGAATCCCGGCGTCTGCACACCGGTCGCCTGCGCCAGCTGGTTGGCGGTGGTCAGGGCGTCGAGCACGGTGGCAAGTCCGGTATCGAACACGCCTTCCAGCACGAGAACGGCAATCCGCATGGCAGGATCGATATCAAAGTTGTCAATCGAGACAGTATTGGCGCGCAACGCAAGCTTGTAAAGTGGCATCACCGCGCGGCACTACCCATCCACCGACAGGAGTACCAAGATGATCAAGCATGCATTTTTCGTCCGCCTCGAAGCCAGGCCGGGCAAGGAGCAGGCGGTCGCCGATTTTCTCGCGGCCGGCCTCTCGATGGCCAACCAGGAAGCGGCCACGCCGATCTGGTTTGCCCTGCGGCTGTCGCCCACGACCTTCGGCATCTTCGATGCCTTCGAAACCGAAGAGGCCCGCCAGGCGCACTTGGACGGACCCATCGCCCAGGCCCTGATGGCGAACGCCGATACGCTGCTGGCCAAGGCCCCCTCCATCGAGCCCATCGACGTGCTGGGACTGAAGAACCGGGCCGCGGCAAGCTGACCGCCAGCGTGGCCGGAGCGGCGTCGCGCTGCGCCGGTCCGGCCGGGGGCATGACCGTTGCCTTGCACGATCCGGGCAACACCGCGACAAAGCCACCGGAGGGCGGTTGCAGCCGTTCTTGAAGCACCCGCCGCTCCCGCAGCGCAACCCTAGGCCTGTGGTGTGCCCTCGCCGCCGTGCGCGGCGTTGTGCTCGCCCAGCGCCGCCACGCGATCGTCGCTGGCCGGCAAGCCCAGCGAGAACCTGACCGGGAAGCCCAGCGTGATGGCGTCTTCCCCTGGCAGGGGGCGGATCATATTGCGCGCCTGCACGTGGGGGTCGGCAAACAACTCGCGCGCGCCCAGTGCGGGGGAGAAGGGAATATCGAGCGAGCCGAACACTTCGGTCCACTCTGCCAGGGTCCTGGCCAGGAAGATGCCGGCGAGCAATCCATGCACTTCCTGCTTGTGCTGCTGGCGCCCGGGGCGCGAAGCGAAACGGCTGTCGAGCAGGGCCGGAAACGCCGCGCCGAGTGCGTCGCACAGGTTCAGCCAGAACTTGTTCTCGAGAATGCCCATGGCGAGATGGCGGCCATCGCGTGTGGCGAAGATGTCGTTCTCGGGCATGACGGTCGGCGATGCGTGGGGCTGTGCCTCGTAGTCGCGTGCCGCCCATGCGCCATGGGCTGTCCAGGACAGGACGGCGTCGTGGATGGACACATCCAGATGCTGCCCGCGCCCATGCTGCCGCGCGCTCATCACGGCCACGGCCAGGGCCAGCGCCGCGTAGCCGGAGGCGGCGTAGTCGGAGATGCGGGCGCGCGGCCGGGACACCTTGTCCTCGACCTGCACCGGCACCGACCAGTAGCCGGCCAGCGCGAGGTAGTTCAGGTCGTGGCCGGCGTGGTCCGCGTAGGGCCCGGTCTGGCCGAATCCCGAGATGGAGCACAGCACGATGGCCGGATTGACTTCGGCGAGGGCGTCATAGCCCAGGCCGAGCCGTTGCATCACGCCGGGGCGGAATCCTTCCACTACGGCATCCGCATTGCGCACCAGCTCCAGGAACGCGGCGCGCCCTCCGGCGGATTTCAGGTCGAGCGCGTGGGAGCGCTTGCCGCGGTTGAACTGGGCATACACGGCAGGGCCGAGCTGGCGGGAGGTATCGCCCACGCCAGGCTGCTCGACCTTGATGACGTCGGCGCCAAGCTGCATGAGCAGGCTGGTGGCGTGGGGGCCCGGCAGCAGCTGGCTGATATCGACGATCTTGACGTCCTTCAGGCAGGACCACTCTGGTTTCATGATCTGGTTTGCTCCCATGTGCTTCAGCTGAGATCGCCGCTCATGCCGATCGACTGGATCAGCTTGCCGTAGCGGGTGGTATCGGCAGTCACCATGCCGTTGAACTGGGCGGGCGAAGCGCTGCGGCGCAGCTCCCCCGCGTTGGCCTTGAGCTGTGCGTCGAGGCGCCCGCCGGCCTGCAATGCGGTGACGGCCGTGAACAGCCGCTGGGTCAGCTCGGCGGGGAAATGCGCAGGCGCGAACAGGCCGCTCCAGTTGTCGATGACCACGCCGGGCGGCAAGGCCTCGGCGAGCGTGGGTATCGCCGGGAAATACACCGAGCGCGCGGCCGACGAGACCGCCAGCGCGCGGATCTGCCCGTTGCGCAGATACTGCGTGGCCGTGCTCAGTACCGGCATGCCGAATTGGGTCTGGCCGCCGAGCATGGCGGTGATGATCTCGGTGGCGCCCTTGTACGGGATATGGACCGCCTCGGTGCCGGTCTGGTGCAGCAGCGCCTCGACCGCCAGATGCGCGATGCTCCCCTTGCCGCCCGAACCGTAGTTGAGCTTGCCGGGGGCGCGCTTCATTGCCGCGAACAGCTCGGCGGCCGTCTTGTAGGGCGCATCGGCGGGCACCACGAGCGCGGTCGGGCCGCCGGAAAGCGCGGCGATCGACGTGAAGTCGCGCGCGGGGTCATAGGGCATGCTGCGGTACATATGCACGTTGATGACGTGCGAATTCGCCAGAATGCCCAGCGTGTACCCGTCCGCGGCGGCGCGCTTCAATGCCAGCGCGCCGATCACGCCGCCGGCGCCGGGCATGTTCTCGACGACCAGCGGCTGGCCCAGTTGCGAGCCGAGCTCCACCGACAGGGTCCGCGCGATATTGTCGGGCGCGCTGCCCGCCAGGAACGGTACGATCAGCCGGATGGGGCGGCTGGGGTAGGGCGCGGCGGATCGCGCCGGCGTCCAGATGGTGCTCAGGGCAGCCGCGCTTGCGGTGGCAAGCCAGGATCGGCGGTTCATGGGTGGTCTCCGTGCAACTTGCGCAGTATTCCTGCGCCGGTCTTTGTCAAACAGCGGTCTTGCCGGGCAGCGGGCCCGCTCAAGCCTTCGCCTGCATGGGTTCGAGGATCGCGCGGGCGATGGTGTTGCGCTGGATCTCGCTGGTGCCGGTAAAGRTCCGGAACATGCGCAGCTTGCGGTAGGCCTGCTCGACCGGGTGGCCGCGCGTCACGCCTACGTTGCCGTGGATCTGCACCGCCTTGTCGGCCACCTCGAAGCAGCGCTCCGAGACAAACAGCTTGCACGCCGCAGCCTTCATGCGCAGGTCGGCGCCGCCATCGGCCAGCATGGCGGTCTGCGCGATCATGCTTTCGCAGGCCCACAGCGCGGCCGCCATGTCGGCCAGCATGTGCTGGATCGCCTGGAATCGCGCGATGGGCCCGCCGAACTGGCGGCGCCTGCCGGCGTACTCCACCGACGATGCATAGACCTTGGTCGCCAGCCCCAGCATGGTGGGGCAGTGCAGCAGCCGGTTGACATTGATGCGCGACATGCCGAGCTTGAAGCCGTTGCCCTCGCCGCCGAAGATGTTGGCGCGCGGCACCCGCACGTTCTCGAAGCGGATATCGGCGTCGATATGCTGGCCCGACATCGGCACGTAGTCGGTATTGACCGTGACGCCGGGCAGGTCCAGGTCGACCAGCACGGCGGTGATCGCCGGCGGCGAGGCGGCCGCGTCGGTGACGCACATGACGATGGCGAAATCGGCAAACGGCGCGCCGCTGATGTAGTGCTTGTGGCCGTTGATGACCAGCTCGTCGCCATCGGCGACGGCGCTCGTGGTGATGCTCTGCGCGTCCGAACCCGAATGCGGCTCGGTGAGCGCGAAGCAGGTTGATTTCTCGCCGCGGATCACCGGCTGGAAGTAGCGCGCCAGTTGCGCGGGCGTCGCGTACTTGAGCATATTGCCCACGCGCGGCGGGCCGCCCAGGTCTCCCAGCACATGCGGTGCCAGCACGGCGCCGCTGACGGCGAGGTCCGCCTTGAGCGCGCACTGCTCGGCGATGTTCAGGCCCTTGCCGCCCAGTTCGGCGGGCAGGCAGGCCGCATAGAGTCCCAGCTCGCTGGAGCGGCGCCAGACGCCGCGCAGCACCTCCTTCGGCCAGGCGTCTTCGGAGCCGAGCCCGAGTTCCTTCTCGAGCGGCAGCAATTCCTCTTCGATATAGCGGCGGATGCCGGCGCGGGTCTCGGCCAGCACGGGGTTGCTCAGGTTATCGAACATGCCGTTCTCCTTGGATGTCGCATTGACTGGTTGACGAATTGACTGGTTGACCGGTTGGCTAATTGACGCGGCGGGCGACACCCTGCCAGTACTGTTCACGCACCAGCTTGCGGGCCAGCTTGCCGCTGGCGTTCTTGGGCAGCTCGCCAACGAAGTCGACGGAGCGCGGCGACTTGTAGTCGGCGATGCGCGCGCGGCAATGGGCGATGAGGTCGGCCGCGCTTGCCTGCCGGCCGGGCCTGAGCGTCACCACCGCCTTGACGCTCTCGCCCCAGGTGTCGTCGGGTACGCTGATCACGCAGGCTTCCAGCACGTCCGGGTGCAGGTACAGGGCCGCCTCGACCTCGGTCGGGTACACGTTGAAGCCGCCGGAGATGATCATGTCTTTCTTGCGGTCGACCAGGTAGATAYAGCCTTCCTCGTCGACGCGGGCGAGGTCGCCGGTGCGCAGCCAGCCGTCGACCAGGGTTTCGCGGCTCAGCTCCGGCTCGCCCCAGTAGCCCTGGAAGACGTCTTCGCCACGGATGATCAGCTCACCGATCTCGTCACCGGCCACTTCCTGGCCGTGGTCGTCGACGACCCGCACCTCCGTTTCCCCGAGCGCGCGCCCGCAGGAGGCCAGCCGCTGCGGGCGGCGCGCCAGCGCATCCGCATGGTCGGCGGTCGACAGCCGCGTCACGCCGGAGGTGGATTCGCTGGCGCCGTAGCCCTGCGACAGGACCGGGCCGATGCGCTCCCACGCTTCGCGGATACGCGCCGGCGCCATGGGCGCCGCGCCATAGGCCAGCGTCTTGAGGCTGCCCAGATCGGCGCTGGCCAGCGTCGGCTCCGCCAGCAGCATATTGATCATGGCCGGCACCATGAACACATGGGTGATGCGCAGCCTGGCGACCTCGGCAAGGAAATGCGCGGGCTCGAACTTGTCGAACAGCACCAGCGTCGCGCCGGCATACAGGTAGGGCTGCATCAGCATGCCCGAGGCATGGGTGACCGGCCCGATCAAAGCCAGGCGGTCGCCCGGCCGCGCCGGCTTGTCCATGCCGAGCAGCATCTTGCGCAGCGCCGCCAGGCGGTTGCCGTAGCTCTGCATGGCGGCCTTGATCTTGCCGGTGGAGCCGGAGGAAAAATGCAGCACGGCGAGGTCGCCAGGGGCCGGCGCGATCTCCGGTGCGGTCGTGCCGCCGGCGGCCAGGAGCGACTCGTAGTCGCCATAGCCGGCGGCGTGGCCGCCGATCGAAATGAAGGTCTCGACCGAGCCGAAGCCCGCCGTGGCGGGCGAGTAGCCTGTGTAGCCCGGTCCGGCGAGCAGAACGCGCGGCGTGCAGTTCTCCACGACGTCGGATGCCTCGGCCGCGGTGAAGCGCGGGTTCAGTGCCGCCTTGACGAGTCCGGCCTTGTACAAGGCGCATTCGATCTCGACCAGTTCGGTGCGGTTGCGCGACTGGACCGCCACACGGTCGCCCCGGGCCAGGCCAAGGCCCAGCAGCGCGTTGGCCAGGCGGGTCGAGCGCTCGTCGAGCTGGCGGTAGGTCAGCACGCGGTCCTGGTACAGCACGGCGGCGTTGTCGCCCCAATACCGTGCGGCACGGCGAAGGAAGAAAGCGAAGCTCATCGGTGTCTCCGTAGTCGTAGTAGTTCTTGAGCACAGTCTGTAAGATGAGAGGCATCACTACAATGCTGCGTTGGCTATAAAGTCATAACCAACTGGAATGCCGAGATGGAGACAAGGGATCTGGAGTACGTGCTGGCCGTCAGTGCCCACGGCGGCATCGGGCGCGCCGCGGAAACGCTGGGCATCAGCCAGCCGGCCCTGAGCAAGGCCGTGCAGCGGGTGGAGGCGCAGATCGGCCTGCCCCTGTTCGAGCGCACCGCCAACGGCATGGTCCCGACGCAGGCCGGCGTGCAATTCATGGAGCGCGCGCGCCGGATCCGCCTGGAGTACGACGATGCGATCAAGGAAATGCAGGGGGTACGCACGGGCGAGCAGGGCATCCTGCGCCTGGGCTATTCGCCCTCCATGCCCAATGCGCTCGTGCTGGAAGCCTGCCGGCAACTCGTCAGGGAACGGCCGGTGGCGAAGCTGCGCCTGCGCCGCCGTCTTGCGCGGGAGCTGATGGACCTTCTCATCGCAGGCGAACTGGACCTGGCCGTCGCGCCGGTACCCATGCAGCGCGCGAGCGAGTTCGCGGTACAGGAACTGTTCGACGACCGGCTCGTCGTGGTGGCCGACGAAGCCCACCCGCTGCAGCGCCGCCGCAAGCTGACGCTGGCGGACCTGGCCCGCGAGGAGGGCGGGGGGGACGAGGCCATGCTGAACGGACTGCATGCGCTGGACGTGGGCGTCGAGGAACTGGACCTGCGCCGGCGCGTGGGCGTGATCACCCGGGCTGGCGCTYATGTCTCGCCGCTTGCGCAGCGGATGAGCGCCTTGCTGGCGGAGCGCAGCCGTTGATGGGGGTGCTGATGACCGTGTTGATGATGGCGCGGGGCAGACCGCGGCGGGCAGCGGCGCCGGCCCCGCTTTTGTCATGGCAGCGGATCGGGTATCTTCGTGGCTTGAGGCGCAGGCCCCTTGCCGTTGAATGACGATGCGGCAGGCCGCGCCAGACTTGGCTATAAGGAAATCGACGGGATGGATTCAGCTTTGCCGGACGCCAGTGCACTGGTCCCGCTTCCCTATCACCTGGCCGTGGTTGACTACCTGAAAAGCCAGGAGCCCGATGTGTGGGCGTGGGCGAGTTCCTTCAAGGTGCGGGACGAGCATGTGGCCGAGGTCCGTGCGCACCTGTTGCGCGATACCTACCGTCTCGATGCCGCGGCGCATCCGGAGGTGCACGCAGCGCTCGGCCTGGTGATGCAGCGGCTCGGGATCTCCGCGCCGGCCAGCATCTACCAGTCGGGCGGGCAGCAGATGAATGCCTCGCTGTTGTTCGTGCCGGGCGAAGTCCATGTGATCCTGCAAGGGCCGGTGCTCGAACACCTGACGCAGGAAGAATTGCTGGCCCTGTTCGGCCATGAACTGTCCCACTACCTGCTCTGGTCATGCGACGAGGGCGCCTTCCACACCGCCGAGCGCATCCTCAACGATGCGATGGCGGCCGCGGCCTCCGCGGCGAGCCACCACGAGACCGCGCGGCGCTACTACCTGCATACCGAGCTGTTCGCCGATCGTGGCGGTGCGGTGGCGGCGGGCGCGGTCGCCCCGGCCGTGTCCACGCTGGTCAAGGTACACACCGGCATTGCCAGCGCCGATGCCGCCGCGTATCTGCGGCAGGCCAGCGAGGTCGACGCCGCCGACGCCGGCGCGACCGCGGCGGCAACGCATCCGGAGACCTTTATCCGGGCGCGGGCGCTCGACCTGTGGTGGCAGGGCGCGGGGGACCTGAACGCATGGCTGGAGCGCAGGCTGCAGGGGCCGCTGGCGCTGGACAGGCTCGACCTGCCGGGCCAGCTCAGGCTGGCGGCGCTCACGCGGGGCTTTCTCACTCACTTCCTGGCCGATGGCGCATTGCGTACCGAGGCGGTGGCCAACCAGGTGCGCGCGCTGTTCCCCGACTGGTCGGCCACCGAGGCGCCGGCGGCATTGTCCGCCTTCGAGAGCGCGCAGGTGGATGACAGCGTGCGCCACTACCTGAATGCGCTGATGCTCGACGTCGCCCTGGTGGATCCGGATATCCGCGATGCCGCGCTGCTGCATGCCGCGCGGACCGCGCGCACGCTGGGCACCCTCGAGGCACTGCAGCTCAACCTCAAGCGCGATGCCCGTTTCGGCAAGCGCGACCTGGACAGGCTGAACAAGCAACTGGCGAAGGCAACAGACGCATGAATGACGTGGCAGATGCAGCAACAGGCGAGCCCAGCTCGTTCCGGTCCCTGGTGGATGCGCAGGACGGCGCCGCCCTGACCACGGACGATGTGCTGGTGCTGGTGCTTCCCTTGTTCGGGGAGGTCGCGAGGCTCCATGCCGAAGGCAGGGTGGCGACGCTGGACGCGGGTTCGGTCGTCCTGGGCGAGTCCGGCGCGCTGCAGCTGCGGCAGCCGGGCGGCGAGCGGCCGAGGATGGACATCGGCGCCGTGCATCGCGTGCAGCCGCAGCCCGGCTCGGCGCTCAATATCGTCGGGGAGTTGCGCAAGTCCTCGGACGCCGGCACCGGCGAGAAGATTGCCGATCTCGATGTGCAGCCGGACCTCGAAGCGCCCATTTCGCGTCCGGTCTACCTGCCGGGCCTGGCGAGCTGGGAGATCATGGTCGGCCACCACGACGAGATCACCGACATCTTCCGCCTGGGGCTGATGCTGGCATGCCTGGCGTGCGGCCTGGACTTCGACGATGCGCACGATGTGGAGCGGTTCGCCGCGCACCGGCGCAACCTGTTCCAGCTCAACGACCGGCTCAATCCGGTGGTGGCCAGCGTCATCGTGGAGATGACGGCGCTTAACCGCCACGAGCGCGCCACCGACCTGTCGGGCCTGGCGCGCAGGCTCCAGGCGTGGCGCGACCAGCCGGCCGCGCTGGACATCGAGCGCGCGCTGGCCGGGGCGACGGGCCTGGCGCCGCGCCGCACCGCGGTCCTGTCGCATCTGCGCGATCGCCTCTTCGATCTCTCGCGCCGCAACCGCCTGCTGCATTTCCGGCCCGGCGTGGCCACCGTGAACCTCACCGTGGCGAGCGTGCCGATGATGCTCCAGGTCGAGAGCATCCGGGCGGAGCATATCTGCACCTGGGGCGGCCCCTTCGCCGCCGACGTTGCCTCCGGCAGCGCGGTGAACCTGCATCACTGGCTGCGCTTCGAGGACCAGCCCTACCTGCCGGTAGCGCTCGACCGCCTGATCCAGGAAACCCGGCGCGACCGCGCCGAGTACGGCTTCGGCAATCTGCGGCTGGTGGTGGCGTTCCTGCGCTGGCACAACCTCAAGGAGGCGCCTGAAGAACGCATCACCACGCCGCTGTTGTGGATGCCGGTCGAGCTCACCCGCAGGAAGGGCGTGCGCGACCAGTACGTGATCCAGTGCGAGGACGCCGAGGCAGAGTTCAACCCGGTCCTGCGACACTACCTGCGCCAGCTCTACGATATCCGGCTGCCCGCCACCGTCGACCTGCAGAAGACCACGATCGCGCAGGTGCACGCGGACATCCTGGCCCAGATCCGGCAGTCGGAGCCCTCGGTGGAGCTGCGCCTGCTGGAAAAGCCAGCCATCAGGCTGGTGCGCCAGAAAGCCATGCAGCGCATGCAGCAGTTCCAGCGCCGGCGCGGCGCAAGCCGCGCGCCGCGCGCGGGGCTGGCCAGCCTGCCCGACTACAGCTATGACCCGCAGGACTACCGTCCGCTGGGGCAGGCGCTGTTCGAGTCGCTGGTGCGGCCGAGCCCCTTGCCGCAGCGTTTCCAGGCCGGCGCCATGCCGGTGGCGGGGCCGCGCCATGCCCGCATGGCGGAAGCGCCGCCGGCGGAAGAGGCCGCAGGGGCAGCAGAGGCAGCAGAAACCGAACAGGTCGGCTACGCGCTGCAGGAGTCCGAGGGGCACCGCTATGCGTGGGACCTGGACCTGACCCAGGTGACGCTGGCGAACTTCAACTATCGGAAGATGTCGCTGGTGCGCGATTATTCGCAGTTGCTGGAGGAGCAAGCCAGCAATCCGGCATTCGACCGGGTGTTCTCGATCGAGCCGCGGGAAGTCGACACCGGGGCGGTGGCGCCGATCGCCATCCGCGACCAGTGGAACGTGGTGCCTTCCGACGCGACGCAGAACGCCGCCGTCAGCCTGGCCCGCAGCCAGCGCAGCTTCATCATCCAGGGGCCGCCCGGCACGGGCAAGTCGCAGACCATCACGAACCTGATTGCGGACTACGCGGGGCGCGGGCTGCGTGTCCTGTTCGTCTGCGAAAAGCGCGCCGCGCTGGATGTGGTCTTCCATCGCCTGAAACAGAGCGGGCTGGGCGAGCTGTGTTGCCTGATCCACGATTCGCAGACCGACAAGAAGGCATTCGTCACCGATCTGCGCGCCTGCTACGAGCGCTGGATCGCGCAGCCGCACGACAGCGAACGGCTGCGGGACCAGCGCAACGAGACCCTGGCCACGCTGGAACGGCAGCAGGCGCGCATCGAACGTTTCGAACAAGCGATGGCGGACCTGCCAGCGTCGCTGGGCACCACGATCCGGTCGCTGGTGCGCCGCCTGGCCGAATTGCCGCCGGCCCCGGCCGCGCCCGACCAGGCGCAGCGCGAGCTGCTGCCGTCCATGGCCACCTGGACCAAGCACCGGGACCTGGCCCAGCGCCTGCATCGCAGCCTGGTGGAGCGCTTTGGCGTACGCAGCCTGGCCGAGCATCCGTTTGCCCGGCTTGCGCGCGGATTGCTCGATGATGAGCGCGCCTTCGGGCGGGCCAGGCAACTGGTGGATGAGTGCGAAGCCCTGTTCGACCAGCTGGATGCGGTGCTCGACGATACCGCCCGCCTGGCGGACGGCGGCACCTCGCTGACGGATGCATTGGCCATTGCGCAGGAAAGCCGATGGCTGCTCGACCATCACCTGGCCGGCCACCTGGTCCTGCTGGATGCAGGCTCGCCGGCGGCCACGGAGCTGGCAGGCGCGCGCGCGCAGCTCGAGCAGAAGACCGCGGCGCTTGCCCAGGCTGCCACCGCGACCACGCAGTGGCGCGACAAGCTGAGCCCGGACGACACGGCTTCGGCGCTGGACCTGGTCCGCAGGCACGAGGGCTCCCTGATGCGCTGGCTGCAGCCGGCGTGGTGGCGGCTGCGCGCGGAGCTCAAGCGCCGCTATGATTTCTCGCGCCATGCGATCCACCCCGGCTATGCCAAGGTGCTCGCAGCACTGGCGGCGGAGCAGGCCGCCGCCGCGGCGCTCGCGCAGGCGGACGCTGCCTTCCATGCCCGCTACGGCGTACCCTCCATGCCATCGTTCCTGCAGGCGCTGGACGAGCTGCGGCAACGCGTCGCCTCGTCCGGCATCAGCCGTCGCCTGGCCGGGCACTTGCGCAATGCCGTCGACCCGGTCGTGGCCGCGCAGGCCGAAGCATCGATGCAGCAAGCCCTGGAAAAGCTGGCCCAGCGCGTGCGCGCGGGCCTCGCCGTTGCCGATGCGGCCACCCTGGACGACCTGGCCGAGCTGTTGCGCGACCTGCGCGAAGATCTGGAGGAACTGCCGGACCTGCTGCCGCTCTTGCGCGCCACGCACGCCGCCGGCGCGGCATACGCCGGGGCGCTGCAGACCCTGCCTTACGCACCGGCCGAGCTGGAGGCGCTGGTGGCCGACGAGGCGCTCAAACGCCTGGAGCGGCAAGCGCCGGAGCTGGCCCGCTTCGACGGCGCGGCACTGGCTGCGGCGGCGCGCGGCGTGGCCCACGGCGAGAAGAGCGTGCTCGAGCAGAACGCACGCCAGGTGCGGGCGACCTTGCATCGCCAGTTCAGCGAGCACGTGCGGCAGTCGTCGCTGTCGGCCACCCAGCTCGATCCGGCCGGAAAGGAATTCAAGAAACGCTATGCCACCGGCCGCCGGGAGCTGGAGCACGAGTTCGGCAAGAGCATGCGCTACCGCTCCATCCGCGACCTGTCCGACGACGAAACCGGCCTGGTGATCAACGACCTGAAGCCGATCTGGCTGATGAGCCCGCTCTCGGTGTCGGATACGCTGCCGCTCTCGCCGGATCTGTTCGACGTGGTGATCTTCGACGAGGCAAGCCAGATCCCCACCGAGGAAGCCGTGCCGGCGCTGAGCCGCGCGTCGCAGGTGGTTGTCGTGGGCGACGAGATGCAGCTGCCCCCGACCAGCTTCTTCTCGGCTGCCGGCGCGGAGGACGCGGACGAGATCATCGTCCAGGAAGAGGGCGAGCGGATCGCCATCAGCCTGGATGCCGACAGCCTGCTGAACCAGGCGGCGCGCAACCTGCCCGCGACCCTTTTGGCCTGGCACTATCGCAGCCGGCACGAAACGCTGATCAGCTTCTCCAATGCGGCTTTCTACGAGGGGCGCCTGGTCACCATTCCCGACCGCATGCTGGAGCAGGCCGGCCAGGCGCCGGCCGATGCCCGCTTCGATGCCGGGGACCCGGTCATTGCCGGCGTGGACCATGTGATGGCGCGCCCGGTCAGTTTTCATCGTATCGACGACGGCGTCTACGCGCAGCGGCGCAATGTGCCGGAAGCACGCTACATCGCCGCCATGGTGCGCGAGCTCCTGCGGCGCGGGACTGGCCTGAGCATCGGCATCGTGGCCTTCTCGGAAGCCCAGCAGGGCGAAATCGAGGCAGCGCTGGAAGTGCTGGCGCTGGAGGATGCGGATTTCGCGATGCGGCTGGAGCGTGAATATGTGCGCGAGGACGAGGACCAGTTCAACGGCCTGTTCGTGAAGAACCTGGAAAACGTACAGGGCGACGAGCGCGACATCATCATCCTGAGCATCTGCTATGCCCCGGGGCCGGACGGGAAGATGCTGATGAACTTCGGCCCGATCAACCAGCGCGGCGGCGAGAAACGGCTCAATGTCATCTTCAGCCGGGCCCGCCACCGCATGGCCGTGGTCTCGACCATCCATGCCGAGGCGATCACCAACGTGCATAACGATGGCGCCGCGGCGCTGCGCGCGTTCCTGCAGTTCGCCCACGCCAGCGCGCATGGCGAGTCGGAGCGCTCGCAGCTGGTGCTGGGCGGGCTCAATCCCGGCGCCAAGGGCGCTTTTACCCGGGCGGCCCCGGAGGATCCGGTTCGCCGCGCCATCGCGGCGGCGCTGCGCGCGCGCGGGCACGACGTGCATGAGCATGTGGGGCGATCGCGCTTCCGGTGCGACCTGGCCATTGCCGATGCGACCGGCGGGCACTATGCGCTGGCGATCCTGCTGGACGCGCCCGATGCCGAGGTGCCCGACGCGCGGGAGCGCTACGTGTTCCGGCCGACCATCCTGCGCAATTTCGGCTGGCGCGTGATCGACATACCGGGCAAGGACTGGATACGCGATCCGGAAGCCGTGCTGTCGCGCATCGAGGCCAGTCTCGCCGRCACTGTCGGGGAGGAAGAAGAGGCGCCGCCGGATGCCGAAGCGGACGACGGCCCGCCGTCCCCCGGTGGCGCAGGCGCGCCGGATCCCGCCCGGGTCTCGCCGGCGCTGCCTGGCGAGGCTGCCGGACCCGGCGCATCCGCTACGTCCCTGGTCCGTCGGTTTCGCTTCGAGCAAGGCAGCTCGAGGAAGTTCTGGCGCATCTCGGTGAGCGCAATGGAAATGACGGTGAGCTATGGCCGTATCGGCACGAATGGCCAGTCTGTCCTGAAGGTGTTCGACACGCACGAGAGGGCCCGGCGTGAAATGGACAAGCTGGTCGACGAGAAACTGAGAAAGGGCTACGAGGAAGAGTAGGGCCCGGCGCCGCGGCCCATGGCCATGCGAGGCATGGCCATGAGCCGCCGGCCCCGCTCACGCCGGGACGGGCGCGTCAGGCATTGAATATGTCGTCGTCCAGGAAGTCGTCACTGCCCGCGCCGTCATCCGGCAGGCCGCGACTCAGCCCCGCATCAAGGGCATCGCCCGACGAGCGGTCGTCATTCCCGTAGTAGTTGTTGACCACGGTCGACTCGGCCGGCAGCGCGCCCGCGGCGGGCTGCCCGAGAAAGCCGCTCCCGCTCCCGTTCCCGCTATTGCGATGGAACAGGTTCTCGATGCCCTGGAACAGGAACGCGCCTCCGGCTACGCCGGCGGCCGTGGTTGCGATGCCGCCCAGCGTGCTTCCCAGGCCGCCGCCCAGAAAGCCGGGCCGGGGAGGCTGTGCCTGCACCTGTACCGGCTGGGCCGGTGGCGATACGGAGACAGGCATGCCCGACGGGGCCGGCATCACCGGGCGCGCCGCGGCCGGATCGACATTGCCGACATTGCCGACATTGCCGAAATTGTTGACGGCATTGGCGCTGCTTCCCCAGGCGTTCTCCTGGGCGAGGAAGCGGCTGGAGCCGCTGGCCTGCGCCATCTGCAACTGCGCCTGCAGCGTAGAGATCTGGGCCTTTGCCGCGATCAGCGCATGGTCAAGCAGGATGGCGCGCTGTACCAGCAGGTACGCGGCATCCGGTTGCCTGGCGACGGCATCGGCGATGAGCGCCTCTGCCTGGGGGTCCTTTGCGCCTGCTCGGGCCTGGGTCAACTGCGCCAGGAAGCCTTCCAGCGCCTGCATCTCTTGGGGGGTCATGGCACCACCTGTCCGGGTTGTCTTGAGTGTTGTCAGTCTAGGGGCCGAGACTTAAGCGAGACTTAAAAGACCGGCCCCGGCGTGATTGCGGGGTTTTGCCAGGCTGGCGGGCCCCTGTCAGGATGCGGCTCTTGCTATCAGGAAGTCCACCAGCAATCGTGCCGCCGGCGACAGGCTCGCCTCGTCGCGAAAGCAGATCGCAAAACGCCGCTGCGCCCACGCATCGGTGAGCGGGATCACCTGCACGCCAAAGCTGGCCGAAACGGGTTCGACCACCTCGCGCGGCACGATGGTAAGGCCAAGGTTCGCGCGGACGCAGCGAAGCGTGGCATCGAAGGAGGACACCACCACCCGGTACGCCATCGGCTTGCCGATGATGGCCGCGGCGCGCGCCAGCATGGTGTGCACCGCAGTCTGCCCCGGCATGCCGATGTGGTCGTAGTCAAGCGTCTGCGCGAAAGTGCAATCCGCGCGGCTGGCCAGCGGATGCGAGGGATGGACGATCGCCGCCAGGGCATCGGTGCGGTAGGGCCGGGTCTGGAATCCTTCTAGGTCCGCGGCATCCCAGCAGATCCCCAGCGATGCCGAGCCTTCGCGCAGGGACCTGACGATGTCGCGGCTGAGGCTTTCTTCCATGGTGACGCGGATATCCCGGTGCGCCGGTACCTGCAGGAAGCCCGCGATATCGTCGGGCAGGGATTCGGCCATGCACGACACGGTGGCCAGCAGCCGGACCTGGCCCTTGATGCCCTTGCCGTGGTCGGCCATGTCGCGCTCCACGCGATCGGCCGCCGCCAGCATGGCGCGCGCGTGCTCGAGCAGGATCTCCCCGGCCGCGGTCGGGATCACGCCGCGCCGGCGCCGCTCGAACAGTGTGACGCCCACGGTGTCTTCGAGTTGCGCCAGCCGCTTGCTGATGGCCGACGCCACGATGTGCTGCTGCTCGCCGGCGCGCGCCATATTGCGCGTCTCGCAAACGGCGGCGAACAGGCGCAGCGAGGTGAGGTCCAGGTCACGCATCCGCAGGCCTTGCCAGAGTTTCCGATGTGGAAATCTTACGCGAAATTCTCATCATCATTGCTCAGCTCGGGAATCCCTGCGGCGTTGTGGAATGGCTGATCCCGACGTTTTCAGGCGGAGACATTCCGATCCGGAACGTTAGTGCTGCTCCAATACCGCTTCTGGCCTCGTCGGGAACGGCATACAGTTCGCCTATCGAGCCGGAACCCCGGAGCCACCTGTGGAGACAGACCGCATGACGACACCGACCAACAGCACATCCCGCCAGGCGGTGATCCGCGAGGTGGGGCTGCGCGACGGCCTTCAAAGCATCGCTACCATCCTGCCTACCTCCGCCAAGCGCGAATGGATCCAGGCTGCCTACGCCGCTGGCCAGCGCGAGATCGAGGTCGGCTCGTTCGTGCCGGCCAGGCTGCTGCCGCAACTGGCCGATACCGCGGAACTGGTGGACTTCGCCAGGTCCATGCCGGGATTGTTCGTCTCGGTACTGGTGCCGAACCTGCGCGGCGCCGAGAACGCCATCGCCAGCGGCGCGGACCTGATGCTGGTGCCGCTTTCCGCCAGCCATGCGCATAGCCTGGCCAACCTGCGCAAGACGCCCGACGAAGTGGTGGCCGAGGTGGGCCGGATCCGCGCCGCGCGCGACGCGGCCGGCTCCCGGACGCTGATCGAAGGTGGCGTCGGCACGGCCTTCGGCTGCACGATACAGGGCCGCGTGGACCCGGAAGAAGTACTGCGCCTGATGCAGGCCTTGCTGGATGCGGGCGCCGACCGCGTCAGCCTGGCGGACACGGTCGGCTATGCCGATCCCGCCATGGTGCGAAGCCTGTTCGAGCGCGCCCGGGCCATTGCCGGCGAGCGCTTCTGGTGCGGCCATTTCCACGATACGCGCGGCCTCGGCCTGGCCAACGTCTGTGCCGCCCTGCAAGCCGGGGTCACGCGCTTTGATGCCTGCCTTGCCGGGATCGGCGGCTGTCCGCACGCCCCCGGCGCCAGCGGCAATGTCGCCACCGAAGACCTGGCTTTCATGCTCGCGAGCATGGGATTCGCGACCGGCGCCGATATCGGCAAGCTGCTTGCGCTGCGCGCGCGCGTGGCCGGCTGGCTGGACGGTGAAACCCTGCACGGCACCCTGTGGCGCGCCGGCCTGCCCAAGACCTTTTCCGCGTCGCTTGCCGATGCCGTGACCGCCTGAGAGCGACCCATGCCTACTGAACATTCCCCCTTGCCGCTTGCCGGCATCCGCGTCCTCGAGTTCACCCATATGGTGATGGGCCCGACCTGCGGCATGATCCTGGCCGATCTCGGCGCCGAAGTCATCAAGGTCGAGCCGCCGGGCGGCGACAAGACGCGCAACCTTCCCGGGCTGGGTATCGGTTTCTTCCGCTCGTTCAACCGCAACAAGAAAAGCGTCGTCATCGATATCACCACCCCGCAGGGGCAGGCCACGGCGGCAGAACTGGCCGGCCAGTGCGATGTGCTGCTGGAGAATTTCCGCCCGGGCCTGATGGCCAAATGCGGGCTGGACCATGCGACGCTTTCGGCGAAGTATCCCGGGCTGATCTACGTCTCCCACAAGGGCTTTCTTCCCGGTCCCTATGAGAACCGGCTGGCCCTGGACGAGGTCGTGCAGATGATGGGCGGTCTTTCCTACATGACCGGGCCAAAGGGCCGCCCGTTGCGCGCCGGCACCTCGGTCAACGACATCATGGGTGGCATGTTCGGSGCCATCGGCGTGCTGGCCGCCCTGCGCGAGCGCGAGCGCACCGGCAAGGGGCAGGAAGTGCAGAGCGCCTTGTTCGAGAATTGCGTGTTCCTGTCGTCCCAGCATATGCAGCAGTTTTCGATGACCGGCGAGCCGCCGCCGCCGATGCCGTCCCGCGTGTCCGCATGGAGCGTCTACGATGTCTTCACGCTGGCCGCAGACGAGCAGCTGTTCATCGGCGCCGTGAGCGACAAGCAGTTCAACAACCTGTGCGAGGTGCTGCAACGGCCCGATCTCGCCGCCGACCCTGCATTCGCCACCAACGCCATGCGCGTGGCCGTGCGGCCGGCCTTGCTGGCACGGCTTGGCGAGATTCTCAAGCATCATCGCGTGGACGAACTCACGCCCAGGCTTGAAGCCGCCGGCATTCCCTATGCGCCCATCGTGCGTCCGGAACAGCTTCTCGACGATCCGCACCTCAAGGCGAGCGGGGGACTGGCGCCGATGCAGACCGAGGATGGCGGCACCACCGACGTCGTGCTGTTGCCACTCATGATGGATGGCCGGCGCCCGGGCGTGCGCATGCCCTTGCCGGGCATCGGCGAGCACAACGAGGAAATCCTTTCCGCCCTGCGTGCGCACACGCCTGGCTGAAATCCTTCCGCCTTGCCGGACGGCTCCCGCAGCCGCACGGATCAGAACAGAAAAATATCTGGAGACAAGCATGGCCCCCTTTCTTTCACGCAGGGCAGTACTCGGCATCGCTATCCCGGCGCTGGCGTTCGCGCTCGCCGTCCCGGCCGCTCCGGCGGCGGCCGAAGGCACCGGCCGGCCGGTGCGCCTGATCCTGCCGATCAGCGCCGGCTCGGGCGTGGACGCCATCGCCCGCGCTGCCGGCCCCTCGCTGGGCAGGAACCTCGGACAGCCCGTGGTGATCGAGAACATTCCCGGCGCGGGCGGCATAGCCGGCGCAGCCGCGGTGGCCAAGGCCCCGCCCGACGGCAGCACGCTGGGACTCGTTTCCAACAACCACGTCATCAACCCCAGCGTCTACAAGAAGATGCCGTTCGATGCGATCAAGGACTTCACGCCGATCAGCGTGATCGGCTCGACGCCGCTGGTGCTGGTGGTCAATCCCAAGGTTCCGGCGAAGAACGTCCAGGAACTCGTTGCGCTGTTGAAGGCCAGGCCGGATGCATTCAACTATGCATCGTCAGGCAATGGCACCATCATCCAGCTCGCCGCCGAAATGTTCCTCGAGGAGGCGCACGTCAAGGCCCGCCACGTTCCCTACAAGGGTACCGGGCCGATGATCACCGACCTGATCGCCGGCCAGGTGGAGATGGGCGTGGTGGCGCTCAATGCCGTCGCACCGCACCTGAAGAGCGGCATGCTGCGCGCGATCGGTCTCTGCGGCGCAACGCGTTCGCCCGCGGCGCCCGAGATCCCCACCATCGCTGAACAAGGCCTGCCGGACTATGCCGTCGAGGGATGGTTTGCCGTCGTGGGCCCGGCAGGCCTGCCGCCCGCCGAGGCCAGGCGCATCCAGGCGCTGTTTGCAAAGGCATTCACCAGCCCGGAGGTTCTGGATGCGATGAAGAAGCAGGGCAATACGATCAATCCGGGCACCCCGGAAGCGGCCGCCAAGTTCTTCCAGAGCGAAGCGGCGCGTTATGCGGCATTGGTCAAGAGGGCCAACGTGACCAGCGAGTGACGAACCGGGGCGGGAGCCGGCTCGCGCTCCGTATCCGGCGCCCTTGCCCATGGGCTTCGGCACGGATCGAATGCCCGCGCGGGGCTGGCCACGCGTCAGCCGCAATGCTTGCGGACGAAATGCTCGCGGATGATCGAAGTGATATAGAGCCGGCCGGTGCTCTCCAGCATGCCGACGCGGCGCTCGAGCTGCTTTCCCGGAATCGGCAACAGGCGTAGCGCCGCGTCGCTGCGCCACGCGAAGTTGTGCAGCACCGGCACGATCGAGACGCCCGCGTTCTGCCGCACCAGTTCCACGATGGCGGGCAGCGAATTCATCTCGACGATTTCGTTCGGCTGCACGTCGCACCGGCGCAGGAGCTGGTCGATCTTGATGCCGGTGGTCGCGGCGCGGTCGAAGCGGATGAAAGGCTGCGTGCGCAGCAGGGCGACGGCGTCCGCTCCGGGCGGTGCGGCCCTGGCGCTGGCAATCAGCATCAGCGGCTCGTCGTACAGATGCGTCCAGGTGGCTTCCCGTGTCTCGGGCCTGGGCATTTCGATCAGGATGGCGGCGTCCAGTTCGCCTTCCAGCACCTTGGCCTGCAGTTCGAGCTGACGGCCATTCATGATGCGGATATCCAGCGCGGGATACTGCGACTTCAGCTCGACCACGCTGGTGGCCAGCGCGCCCATTGCGGAGACGATCGCGCCGATGGTCACGGTGCCGGCAATCTCGCTTTCGCCAACCTGGTCGGCGAGCATGCTTTCGTAGTCCTTCACCAGCCGGCGTGCCCGCGCGATCAGCGCCACGCCCGCGGGCGTGAAGGTGACGCCGCGCCTGGAGCGGTCGAACAGCGGCCGTTTGCATTCGTCTTCCAGCGCCTTCATTTGCGAGCCTACCGCCGCCGGCGTGAGGGCGACGCGCTCGGCAGCCGCGGCAAACGAGCCGAAGTCGGCAACCGCGACGAAGGTCTTCAGCATGCGGATTGTGTTCATGGGAATGACCGGTGGCTGGGGATGGCGCTGGAAGCACGCACGGGGACTGGGTGAGGCGCCAATGGTAAAGCGTTACTTTATTGTTGGTAAAAAGAAATTCATTTTTCTTTTATCTTCGATTCGTCAAGAATGGGATGGCTGGAGCACAAGCCGTCCACGCCGCCCGCGTCCCCCAAGTCCCCGGACCGGCCCGGGCCGGCCGCACGAGAACGGCGCTCCCAGCTTGCGCAGACCGACAGCCAGAACGACAACGAGCTAGAGCGAGACAGCCCCCCGATGATGGTGAACCCCAGATTGCTTAAACAGTGGAGCCCGGCCGCAGCGCTGCTGGCGGCCACGCTTTTCTTTTCCCATGGCGCGCGCGCCGCGAACGCCTGCGAATCGCTGGCGGATATCGGCCTGCCGGACGTGAAGATGACGTCCGCCGCGATGCAGGCCGCCGGAGCGCTGGCCCTGCCGAACGGCCACAAGATCGACAATCTCCCGGCGTTCTGCCGGGTGGCCGGCCAGCTCAGGCCCACGCCGGACTCCGACATCGGGTTCGAGCTCTGGATGCCGCCCGCCGAGGCGTGGAACGGCAAGACGCTGGTGGTCGGCAACGGCGGCTACGTCGGCTCGATCCGCTACGACGAACTCGAGCCGGCCATCCGGCGGGGCTACGCGGTGATCTCGAGCGACAGCGGCCATGTGGACGCCGCCGGGTACCGCAACGAGAACCTGAACTGGGGCGTGGGCCACCCGGAGAAGATCGCGGACTGGGCCTATCGCTCGGTCCATGCCGCGGCGGCGGCGTCGCGCGCCATCGTCAGGACATTCGAGCGTCGCGACGCTTCCCACGCCTACTACTTCGGCTGCTCGACCGGCGGCGGGCAGGGCCTGATGGCCGCGCAGCGCTACCCCGACGACTTCGACGGCATCATCGCGGGCGCGCCCGGCAACAACCGGACCGCGTTGAACCAGGGCTTCCTGTGGGGAGCGACCCAGAACCTCAAGACCAAGGCCGGCTATATCCCGCCGTCGAAGCTGCCGCTGATCAACCAGGCGGCGATCAGCGCCTGCGACGCGCAGGATGGCCTCGCCGACGGGCTGATCGGCGATCCGCGCCAGTGCCGCTTCGATCCCAAGGTCCTGCAGTGCAAGGACGACGCCGACGGCGCGCAATGCCTGACCGGGGCGCAGGTAGATACGCTCAGGCGCCTGTACGCCGGTGCGCAGAACCCGCGCACCAGGGCGCAGATCTACCCGGGCTGGCCGGTGGGCAGCGAGTTCGGCTACCTCGGCGGCTGGGGCTATGCGATCGAAGGACCGCAGGCGTTCCGCACCGAGTTCTTCAAGGATTGGGTATTCAAGGATGCCAATTGGGACTGGCGCTCGTTCGACTGGGACCGTGACGTCGCCATCGTGAAGGCGCGCATCGGCGCCACGGTGGATGCCACTGATCCCGATCTTGGCGCATTCCGCAAGCGCGGCGGCAAGCTGATCCTGTACCACGGCCTGGCGGACCCGATCGGCAATGCCTACGACACCATCCAGTACTACGAGGCGGTCGGGAAAACCGTCAGCGACACGCCGGCCTTCGCGCGCCTGTTCCTGGCGCCGGGCATGKGACATTGCCGCAGCGGCATCGGCCCCAATGCGTTCGACGCCATCGGCGCGCTGGAGGACTGGGTGGAGAAGGGCCAGGCGCCCGCGCGCATCGTCGCGCTCAAGGCCGATGCCACCGACAAGGTGGGGGGGCTGGCGAGCAGCGCGGCGGTGAAGGGCAATGCAGGAAGGACGCGGCCGCTGTGCGCCTATCCGCAGGTGGCACGCTACAAGGGCAGCGGCAGCATCGACGACGAGCGCAACTTCACGTGCGCTGCGCCGCTCTGAGGCATGAAAGAAGGCCGGGCGCGAAGTCTGCGCCCGGCCTCGATGACGGCAGGCGCGGCGGCAGGAAGGCTTCCCGCCGCTGCGCGCCGGCTTAACCCGGCAGTCCTTCGTAGGTCACCAGGAAGACCTGCTCCTCGCCCGCGCTGACCGGCAGCCAGATCAGTTCGAGGTTGGGGAAAGCCGCTTCCACATTGGCATGCTCATTGCCGATTTCCACCACCAGCACGCCACCCGGGTTCAGCCGCGCCTTGGCGCCGGCGATGATCCGGCGCACCACGTCCATGCCGTCGTCCCCACCCGCCAGCGCGATGCGCGGCTCGGCGTGGTACTCGGCCGGCAGCGCCTGCATGGAAGTCTCGTTGACGTAGGGCGGGTTGGTGAGGATGACGTCGTACCTGGCGCCTGCGGGCAGCGGGGCGTAGAGGTCGCCCTCGTACAGGCTCTCCAGCACCGGGCCGATATCGGCGATATCGCCCACCCACGGCTCGAGTCCTTCCTGGAGCAGCTCACCGATGAAGCTGCGCGGCACGATCACGCGGGAGTCCACGTAGAAGCGCAGGCCGTGCATGAAGGCTTCGTTGGTGATGTAGGCGGCGGGCACGCGTTCGGTGACGCGGCGCTCGATGACTTGCAGCACGGCCTCGACTTCCTCGGGCAGCAGGCGCGCGTCGAGAAAGGGATCGAGCGTGTCGAGCGGCAGGTTGAGCGTGTGCAGGACCAGGTAGGCGGCTTCGTCGTAGGCGTTGGCGCTGCCGTGGCCGAACGACAACCTGGCCTTGGTGAAGCGCGAGACGRCCAGGCGCAGCAGGTCGCGTACGGTTTGCAGGGGGGAGGGCGTAGCCATGGTGCGGTGGTCCAGGTATTCAGGTCAGTCAGGTCAGGCGATCAGGCGATCAGGCGATCGAGCACGCCGCGGTAGACGTTCTTGAGCGGCTCGATGAAGCGCACTTCGACGTGCTCGTCGATCTTGTGGATGCTGGCGTTGGGCGGGCCGAACTCGATGACCTGCGGGCAGATCCTGGCGATGAAGCGGCCGTCGGAGGTGCCGCCGGTGGTGGAGAGCTCGGTCTTGACGCCGGTCTCCGCCTCGATCGCGCCGCTGAGCGCTTCCGAGAGTTCGCCGCGCGCGGTCAGGAAGGGTTCGCCGCCCAGGGTCCAGGCCAGCTCGTAGTCGAGCTGGTGGCGCTCGAGGATGGCGTGCACGCGCGCCTTGAGGCCTTCGGGGGTGCTGGCGGTGGAGAAGCGGAAGTTGAAGTCGACGGTGATATGGCCCGGGATCACGTTGGTGGCACCGGTGCCGCCGTGGATGTTGGACATCTGCCAGGTGGTGGCGGGGAAGTATTCGTTGCCTTCGTCCCAGCGCTCGTTCACCAGCTCGGCCAGCGCGGGCGCGGCCAGGTGGATCGGGTTCTTCGCCAGGTGCGGGTAGGCGATATGGCCCTGCACGCCCTTGATGGTGAGCTTGCCCGAGAGCGAGCCGCGGCGGCCGTTCTTGACCATGTCGCCAAGGGTGTCGACCGAGGTGGGCTCGCCGATCACGCAGTAGTCCAGGCGCTCGCCGCGCGCCTTGAGCGCTTCCACCACCTTGATGGTGCCGTCGTGCGCGGGGCCTTCTTCATCGCTGGTGATGAGGAAGGCGATGGAGCCGGCGTGGGCGGGGTGCTGCTGCACGAACTCTTCGGTCGCCACGACGAAGCCGGCGATGGAGGTCTTCATGTCCGCGGCGCCGCGGCCGTAGAGCTTGCCGTCGCGGTGGCTGGGCTGGAACGGGTCGGAGCCCCATTGCTCGAGCGGGCCGGTGGGCACCACGTCGGTGTGGCCGGCGAAGGCCAGCAGCTTGCCGGCCTTGCCCTGCGTGCCGCGCTTGACGGCCCACAGGTTGGTGACGCGGAAGTCGTCCGGGCCGCTGACGATCCACTCGCATTCGAAGCCGATGGCCTTGAGGCGGGTTTCGAGCACGGCCTGGCAGCCTTCGTCGGCGGGCGTGACGGAGCGGCGGCGGATCAGGTCTTCGGTAAGGGCGAGGGTGGGGTTCATGATGGCGAGTCTGCGGCGTCGGGGCCGAGGTTCGGAATAGGGGTGTCGGGCGTGGAGTCTACGCCTTTGTCGATGCTGGCCGGCGTACCCCGGAGYTGACGGCGAACAATCGGCCGCCAGCCCTGCGATAGCCGCTTAAAACAGGCCGGCGTAGTTGTCTGCCGAGAACCCGACGGAAATCTTCCCGCCGTGATCGAGCACCGGCCGCTTGATCAGCGAAGGGCTTTGCTGCATCAGTGCGATGGCGCCGGCTTCGTTCTCGGCGCGCGCCTTGTCGGCATCCGACAGCGCGCGGTAGGTGGTGCCCTTGCGGTTGAGCAGCGTGGCCAGCGGCACGTGCCTGAGCCAGCCGCGCAGCAGCGTTTCGTCCACGCCTTGCTTCTTGAAGTCGTGGAAGTCGTAGGCCACGCCGTTGGCGTCCAGCCAGGTGCGGGCTTTCTTGACGGTGTCGCAGTTGGGGATGCCGTAGAGCAGGACGGTCATGATGTGCGGTGCGCCTTGGATGGCTTAGCGGAACAGCATTAACGGAACAACAGGTTCAGTGCGATGACGAGCCCGCCCAGGCCCAGCGCCACGCCGGCCATGGCCACGCTGGTCATCAGGCGCAGGCGGCGGTCCAGGCGCGCGGCTTCCTTGCGCAGGGCCTCGATGGTGATGGCGTGCTGCTCGGCCAGCATCTTGACGGCTTCGGCCTGCTGCACGGCGGCGGCTTCGAGCTCGGCGATGCGGGCGGCGACGGAGCCATCGCGCGCCTCGAGGGATTCGGGCCCGGCATGCTCGGGCGAACCATCCTTGYGCCGGCCTTTCTTGATCTTCTCGATGGTCTTGTTGGCCTGCTCGAGAATGGTTGGCAGAAGGGACAGCACGGTGCTGACGGTCGCGGGATCCAGGGCCATGAGTCGCTTGCGCAAGGGGTGCATCGGTCTGACGGCGGAGCCTGCGCGGGCAGGCGCCCGCGCAAGCTCCGCGCTAGGCGCGATCAGTCGCCGCGCAGCAGGTCGTTCAGGCTGGTCTTGGCGCGGGTCTGCGCGTCCACCTTCTTGACGATCACGGCGCAGTACAGGCTGTACTTGCCGTCCTTGGAGGGCAGGTTGCCCGCCACCACCACCGAGCCCGCCGGCACGCGGCCGTAGTGGATCTCGCCGGTTTCGCGGTCATAGATCTTGGTGGACTGGCCCAGATACACGCCCATCGAGATCACCGAGTTCTCTTCGACGATCACGCCTTCCACGACTTCCGAGCGGGCGCCGATGAAGCAGTTGTCTTCGATGATGACCGGGTTGGCCTGCAGCGGCTCGAGCACGCCGCCGATGCCGACGCCGCCGGACAGGTGGACGTTCTTGCCGATCTGCGCGCACGAACCGACGGTGGCCCAGGTGTCGACCATGGTGCCTTCGTCGACGTAGGCGCCGATGTTGACGTAGGAGGGCATCAGCACCGCGTTCTTCGCGATGAACGAGCCGCGGCGGGCCACGGCGGGCGGCACCACGCGGAAGCCACCCTTGGCGAAGTCGTCGGCGGTCCAGCCGGCGAACTTGGTCGGTACCTTGTCATAGAACTGGGCGAAGCCGCCGGCGCTCATCGGCGCGTTGTCTTCCAGGCGGAACGACAGCAGCACGGCCTTCTTGATCCACTGGTTGACGATCCAGTCGCGGCCTTGCTTCTCGGCCACGCGCAGGGCGCCGGTGTCGAGCTGGCCGATCACGGTGGCCACGGCTTCGCGGATGTCGTTGGGGGCCGACTTGGGCGAGAGGCTGGCGCGGTCTTCCCATGCCTGGTCGATCAGGGCTTGCAGTGCTTGCGTCATATGCGTGTTTTCAGTGGTTGATCGTTGTCTACAACAAAATTCGGGGCAGCCGCGTTCGGCGTTCAGCCGAGCGACTTGCAGAAGGCGACGATGCGGCGCGCGCCTTCCAGGCATTCCTCGGGCGTGGCGACCAGCGCCATGCGCACGCGGTTGGCGCCGGGGTTGATGCCGTCGGCCTCGCGCGCCAGGTAGCTGCCGGGCAGCACCGTGACGTTCTGCTCGGCCAGCAGGCGGGTGGCGAACGCGGTATCCGTCAGGCCGGTGCGCGAGACGTCGGCCCACAGGTAGAAGCCCGCGTCGGGCAGCGCCACGTCGAGCACCTCGGCCAGCATCGGGGTGACCTCGGCGAACTTGCGCACGTAGGCGGCACGGTTGTCGCGCACGTGGGCCTCGTCGTTCCAGGCCGCCACGCTGGCGGCCTGCACGGCGGGGTTCATGGCGCCGCCGTGATAGGTACGGTATAGCAGGAATTTCTTGAGCAGGGCGGCGTCGCCGGCGACGAAGCCCGAGCGCAGGCCCGGCACGTTGGAGCGCTTGGACAGGCTGGAGAACATCACCAGGCGCTCGAACGGGTGGGCGCCTTCGGCGCGGCCCAGCTTGCGCGCGGCTTCGAGCGCGCCCAGCGGCGGCTCGCCTTCCTTGAAATAGATTTCGGAATAGCACTCGTCGGAGGCGATCACGAAGCCATGGCGGTCAGACAGCGCGAACAGCTCGCGCCAGTCGTCCAGCGACAGCACGGCGCCGGTCGGGTTGCCCGGCGAGCACACGTAGACCAGCTGCACGCGGGCCCAGGTCTCGGCCGAGATGCGGTCGAACGCCGGGGCGAAATTGCGCGCCGGGTCGCTGTTGGCGAACACCGGCGTGGCGCCGGCCAGCAGCGCCGCGCCTTCGTAGATCTGGTAGAACGGGTTCGGGCACAGCACCAGCGCGCCGGGGCGGCTGGCGTCGACCACAGTCTGGGCGAAGGCGAACAGCGCTTCGCGCGAGCCGGTCACCGGCAGCACCTCGGTGGCGGGATTGACCGCCGGCAGGTTGTAGCGGCGCTGGAGCCACGCCGCTATGCACTGTCGTAGTGCATCGGAACCGGCCGTTGTGGGATAATTCGCCAGCCCCGCCAGCGAGTCCGTGAGCGCCTGCTTGATGAATTCGGGCGTGGGATGCTTGGGTTCGCCGATGCCGAAGCTGATCGCGGGCAATGCGGCGTTCGGCTTCACGTTGGCCACCAGCGCCCGCAGTTTCTCGAACGGATAGGGCTGGAGCAGGTCGAGTCGGGGGTTCACGGTCAGGTTCGGGCCGCCAGGGCCAAGGCTCAAAGCCGGACATTATAGAGGATTGCCGGGCTCTCCCGCGCTCTGTGCGGGGGTTCGGCGGGCTTCCCGGCAACTTGGCGCGGGGCCGGCGCCGCTGGCGGCCGCCCGTTCCCGCACCATCGATTTTCCTTTGTCGTCACAAATCAACCGCCACGCCGGCGGTTCCTTTCGTTTTTATGAGCAATCTGCCTACCTCATCCGCCTTGTCCGCCGCCCCGGCCGACGCGCACGGCTTCAAGTCCGCGCTGTCGATCCTGCTGGGTGCCTCGGTCTGGGGCATCGCCTGGTTTCCCTACCGCGTGCTGGCCGGCTGGGGCCTGGGCGGGATGACGGCGGCGGCGCTGGTGAGCGCGGCGGCGGCGGCAATCGCGCTGCTGTCCTTTGCCCGCCACCTGGGCGGGCTGCGCTGGTCCTGGCTGTTCGTGGCGATCGGGCTGGCCGCGGGGGTGACCAACGCCGGCTTCGTCTGGGGCAGCGTCAACGGCCATGTGATGCGGGTCCTGCTGCTGTTCTACCTGACGCCGGTGTGGACGGCGCTGTTCGCACGCCTGTTCCTGGGCGAGAAGCTGTCCGCCGCGGGGCTGATGCTGGTGGCGCTGGCGCTGGGGGGCGCGGGCCTGATGCTGTGGACGCCCGAAGTCGGCCTGCCGCTGCCGGCCAAGGCGGCGGAATGGTCCGGCCTGGTGGGCGGCATGGGTTTCGCGGTCAACAACGTCTTGTCGCGCCGGGCCGGGCAGCTCTACCCGGACATGGACGCGCGCCTGCGCACGATCATGGTCTACCTGGGGTGCACCGCGGTCGGGCTGCCGTGCGCGCTGTGGCTGGAGCCGGGTGGCATGGCGCTGGCGCCGGCGATCGGCTGGGGCGGCCTGGCCCTGGTGCTGGGCCTGGCCGCCACGCTGGTGCTGAGCAATTCGGTGGTGCAGTATGGGCTGCAGCGCCTGCCGGCCAACCGGGTCTCGCTGCTGATGCTGTTCGAGATCGTGATCGCGGCGGTGTCGTCGTGGTGGCTGGCCACCGAGACGCTGAGCTGGAAGGAAGCCGCCGGCGGCTTGTGCATCGTGGCGGCCGGGGCCTTGTCCGGACTGGTGCATCGTTCGCGGCGCAAGGGCGAGGACGCGGGCGAATGCGTCTTGCAGCCGCAATAGGCGCCGGGCCGCGTCAGCTTCGGCAAGCGCTCAGTACAGCATCGCCCGCGAAACCACCGCCACCAGCGGCTTGCGGATGGCGCGCTCGACGCCGGCGTGCAGGTCCAGCGGGCGCAGCAGCATCTTCACGGTCATGTCGACCGGCAGGTTGCGGCGGATCACCGCGCTGACCCGCGAATTGAGCCGGCGCACATCCTTCTGCGGGATATCCTCCGCGCCGCGCTCGATGCGCAGCACATTGCGCAGCGCGATCTCCGCATCCTCGTTCTTGATTTCCAGCAGGCGGCGCACCAGCGCGCCCAGCACGCGCAGCCGGCCCAGCCGTTCGAGATCGTTGAAGGTATTGAAATAGCGGTAGAAGTGCTTGTAGTGGCGCACTTCGTCGTTGGCGATGCGGCGCGTGAGGTTGCGCAGCACCGGTTCGTCGCTGGCCTGCTCGAGCGAGCGGTAAAGCGCGGCGGTACCGGTCTCCACCACGCAGCGCGCGGCCATCTCCAGCGCCTCGGAGGGTTCGAATTTGTCGACCGAGCAGGTATGGCGGTATTCGTCGAAGAAGCGGGCATAGCCGCGCTCCCAGTCGAATCCAGGCCACACATGCTCCACATAGCGCCGCAGCGCCAGGCCATGCTGGAGTTCCTCGGCTTCCCACTGCCCGGAAAGCCAGCCGGACGCCTCGGGGTTGGCGGCGTAATAGCTGGCGAGGTTGCCCGCGTAGGTGTCGGAGCCACTTTCGACGAAAGAGGCGGACACCAGCAGGTAGAAGAGTTCGCGGTCCGGACGCACGCGGGCCACATCGATGGCGGCGAAGTCGATTTCGCCGATGGACCAGGGCATGCGTTGCCTGTCATCACCGGCGCCGGGGCCGGTCAATCTTTCGTCTGAGGTCGCCAGAATCGAGGCGGTCATGCTGAACACTCCCAGAAGTRTCGCGGAGCGCGGACTCCGCGTTGGGCCGGAGACGCCGTTTTGCGTCACCTGCCCGCTCGACAGGATTTGGTTGCAATGGGCATCAGGGATCACGCTGACTATGGAGAGACTAGCACTAACCCTTAGAAGTTTCCCGCCGCTCCCCTGTCACTTGCCCGCCACCTGTTGCCGCCGCGCACGGAGGGCAGGCGCCGGGCGGCGCGATGCCTGGTCCGAGTGTAGGGCGCGGACCGCACAAAGTGAATCGGACGGGGCTTAACGGGGCAGTGGAAAATGGCCGCCCATGCGGCCCGGAAAGCGCCCGGGCGTGGAAGGCGCGATGGTATGATTAGCGCCAACTATCGGGCACAAGAGCCCGGCGCGAGGCCCAGACGGCACGCGCCGACTGCCTCTGCGCTGTCCCGCCTTTCCTGAACGCTGCAATACCCTAGATACCCCACGACCAACCGTGCGACTGTCCTCGATCAAGCTGGCGGGCTTCAAGTCCTTCGTCGATCCCACCAATTTTCAAGTGCCCGGCCAGCTGGTCGGCATCGTCGGTCCCAACGGCTGCGGCAAATCGAACATCATCGATGCGGTGCGCTGGGTGCTGGGCGAGTCACGCGCATCCGAACTGCGCGGCGAGTCCATGCAGGACGTCATCTTCAATGGCTCGACCGCCCGCAAGCAGGCCGGCCGCGCCAGCGTCGAGCTGGTGTTCGACAACCCCGAAGGGCGTGCCGCCGGGCAATGGAGCCAGTACGCCGAGATCGCCGTCAAGCGGGTGCTGACCCGCGACGGCACCTCTTCGTACTACATCAACAACCAGGCGGTGCGCCGGCGCGACATCCAGGACATCTTCCTGGGTACCGGCCTCGGCCCGCGCGCCTACGCCATCATCGGCCAGGGCATGATCTCCCGCATCATCGAGGCCAAGCCCGATGACATGCGGATCTTCCTGGAAGAAGCGGCCGGCGTTTCCAAGTACAAGGAGCGCCGCCGCGAGACCGAAAGCCGCCTGTCCGACACGCGCGAGAACCTGACCCGCGTCGAAGACATCCTGCGCGAGCTCGGCGCCAACCTGGAGAAGCTCGAAGGCCAGGCCGAAGTGGCCCAGCGCTTCAAGACCCTGCAGGCCGACGGCGAGGAAAAGCAGCACCTGCTGTGGCTGCTGCGCAAGAACGAGGCGCAAGCCGAGCAGGAGCGCCACCAGCGCGCCATCGAGCAGGCCCAGATCGACCTGGAAGCGCAGACCGCGCAGCTGCGCCACGTCGAGGCGGAGCTCGAAACCATGCGCGCTGCGCATTACGCGGCCTCGGACAACATGCACAGCGCGCAGGGCGCGCTGTATGAAGCCAACGGCGAAGTCAGCAAGCTCGAAGCCGAGATCCGCTATGTGGTGGAGTCGCGCAACCGCGTGCAGGCGCAGATCGCCGCGCTGAGCGCGCAGCGCGAGCAGTGGCAGGGCAAATCCGAGCAGGCCACCGACGGCCTGGCCCAGGCCGAGGAAGAGCTGGCCGTGGCCGAAGGCCGCACGGTCGAAGCCCAGGAAGCGGTGGCCCACAAGACCGACGAACTGCCCACGCTGGAAGCCCAGTGGCGCGATGCCCAGACGCTCTCCAACGAGCAGCGCGCCAGCATCATGCAGGCCGAGCAGGCCCTCAAGCTCGAAGCCGCGCAGCAGCGCAGCGCCGACCAGATGCTGCAGCAGCTCGAGCAGCGCCGCGAGCGCCTGTCCGGCGAGGAAAAGGGTCTCGACCGCCCCGACGAAGTGCGCCTGGAAGAACTGCGCGCCGAGCTGGCCGAGCAGGAGGCCGTGCAGGAAGAAACGCAGGCGATCCTGGCCGATGCCGAGGAAAGCGTGCCGCGCCTGGACGGCGAGCGCCGCGCCGCGCAGGCGCGCGTGCAGAGCGAGGCTGCCGCGATCTCCTCGCTGGAAGCGCGCCTGTCCGCGCTCAGGCAGCTCCAGGAGAGCGTGCAGACCGAAGGCAAGGTGCAGCCCTGGCTGGCCAAGCATGGCCTGGCCGAACTGCCGCGCCTGTGGAAGAAGCTCCATATCGAGCCGGGCTGGGAAAACGCGCTGGAATCCGTGCTGCGCGAAAAGCTCGCCGCGCTGGAAGTCTCCAACCTGGACTGGATCAAGTCCTTCCTGTCCGACGCRCCGCCCGCCAAGCTGGCCTTCTATTCGCCGCCGCCGGCCGCGCGCCCGCAGGAAACCCCGGCCGGCCTGCGCCCGCTGATGGCGCTGGTGCAGATCACCGAGCCCGGCATCCGCGCCGTGATGCAGGACTGGCTGGCCGATATCTACACCGCCACCGACATGGCCCAGGCCATGGCCGCACGCGGCACGCTGCCCGAGGGCGCCAGCTTCGTGGTGGCCGAGGGTCACCTGGTCGGCCGCAGTTCGGTGCAGCTGTACGCCGCCGATTCCGAGCAGGCCGGCATGCTGGCCCGCGAGCAGGAGATCGAGAACCTGCAGAAGCAGGCTCGCGCGCAGATGCTGCTGGCGGACGAGGCCAAGTCCCAGGCCGTGCGCGCCGAGGCGGCCTACACCCACGCCAGCGCCGTGCTGATCGATGCGCGCAGCCGCAGCGAGCAGGCCACCCGCCGCGTGCACGCGCTGCAGATGGACGTGCTCAAGCTGTCGCAGGCGATGGAGCGCTACGCCGCGCGCAGCGGACAGATCCGCGAGGAACTCGACGAGATCCGCGCGCAGATCGAGGAGCAACGCGCCATCCGCGCCGAATCCGAGGCCAGCTTCGAGCAGCACGACGCCGCGCTGGCCGAGATGCAGGCCACCCACGAAGACCACCA
This sequence comes from Cupriavidus sp. 05N40, assembly GCF_056397305.1. Classification (NCBI taxonomy): domain Bacteria; kingdom Pseudomonadati; phylum Pseudomonadota; class Betaproteobacteria; order Burkholderiales; family Burkholderiaceae; genus Cupriavidus; species Cupriavidus sp. 05N40. The sequence continues at coordinate 8,084 of NZ_JBFTND010000051.1, read as the reverse complement.
GATGGCCTTCGAAGCGCTGGACAGCAAGCTGTCGTCGGCCCGCCACCAGTTGCGCGATTTCGAGCGCGCCGCGCAGGAAGCGCTGTTCGCCGAGCGCAACCTGGCCAACCGCATCGAGGAGCTGCGCCGCAATATCCAGACCGCGGGGGACCAGTCCGAACGGCTCGAACAGTCGCTGGAAGACGCGCGCGCCGAGCTGGAGACCATCAACGAGCAGACCGCCCACACCGGCCTGCAGGAAGCGCTGGAGCGCCGCGCCGAGAAGGAAGAAAAGCTCCAGCTCGCCCGCACCGAGCTCGATGCGCTGTCGGCGCAACTGCGCCAGTACGACGACCAGCGCCTGGCCGCCGAGCGCAGCCTGCAGCCGCTGCGCGACCGCATCACCGAGTACCAGCTCAAGGAACAGGCCGCGCGCCTGAACCAGGAGCAGTTCAGCGAGCAACTGACCACGGCCGAGGTCGATGAAGCCGCGCTGGCCGAAAAGCTCTCGCCGGACCTCAAGCCTTCCTACCTGCAGGGCGAAGTCACGCGCCTGAACAACGCGATCAACGCGCTGGGCCCGGTCAACATGGCCGCGCTCGACGAACTGGCCGCGGCGCGCGAGCGCAAGACCTTCCTCGATGCGCAGTCGGCCGACCTGCTCGACGCCATCACCACGCTGGAAGATGCGATCCACAAGATCGACCAGGAAACCCGCGCGATGCTGCAGGGCACCTTCGACCAGGTCAACCACCACTTCGGCGAGCTGTTCCCGTCGCTGTTCGGTGGCGGCCAGGCCAAGCTCATCATGACCGGCGACGAAATCCTCGACGCCGGCGTGCAGGTGATGGCACAGCCCCCGGGCAAGAAGAACTCCACCATCCACCTGCTGTCGGGCGGCGAGAAGGCGCTCACGGCGATTGCGCTGGTGTTCGCCATGTTCCAGCTCAACCCGGCGCCGTTCTGCCTGCTCGACGAGGTGGACGCGCCGCTGGACGACGCCAATACCGAGCGCTACGCCAATATGGTGGCGCGCATGTCCGACAAGACCCAGTTTGTCTTCATTTCCCACAACAAGATCGCAATGGAAATGGCACATCAGTTGATTGGCGTGACGATGCAGGAGCAGGGCGTGTCGCGTATCGTCGCGGTGGACATGGACGCAGCGATCTCGATGGCGGAGGCAGCATGACGCTACAGACTGCCCTCATCGTCGCAGGCGTGGTCCTGCTGCTGCTGGTCGTGGCCTATAACCAGTGGCAGATCCGCAAGGCACGCCGCCCGCGCGCGCTGCAGCCCGAAGACGACCTGCCGCCGATGCGCGAGCCGGTGGTCAATCCGGTGGTGACGCCGGAAGTCCACGCCAAGCTGCACGAGGCCCCGGCAGACCGCCAGCCCGAGCGGCGCGAACCCACGCTGGGGACGTCGCCGCCGGATGCCGCCGCCGTGGCGGCGAGCATGGCCGCCGCGTCCGCGGCGACGGCGGACGCCGACGAGATCGTTGCCGACGAACTGGCCATCGCTGCCGCGCCGGCGTCCGCGCATGCGCAGCGCGAGCCTGGCGATGTGGCAGCCCAGGCCACTTCCGCTGCGACCTCGCAAGCGGCCCCCCATGCAGCATCGCAGGCCGGGGCGGCGGACGAGCATGCGCACGCCGCGCACGCCGAGGCGGAGGACGATACCGTGCCCGCCGCCGAGGCGCCTGCCGCACCGCGCGAGCAAGCAAAACCCGCTGCGCGCGAGCCCGAGCCGCTGGTGGCCGACGGCCAGCCCGCGCCGGCCGTCATCGATCCGCTGATCGACTGCATCGTGCCGCTGCACCTGGAGCGCAAGCAGTCCGGCGACCGCATCCTGCCGCTGACCGGCCGCCTGCGCCGCGCCGGCACCAAGCAGGTGCACCTGGAAGGGCTGCGCGCCGAGTCCAATGCCTGGGAAGCGGTCACCGCCGGCCACCAGTACGAAGACCTGCAGGTGGCGGTGCAGCTGGCCAATCGCGGCGGCGCGCTCAACGCGCTCGAATTCTCCGAGTTCGTCAACGCGGTGGAAGCGCTGGCCGAGTCGCTCGACGCCTCGGCCGGGCTGCCCGACATGAGCGAGACCGTGGCCAATGGCCGCGAACTGGACGCCTTTGCCGCCAGCTGCGACGTGCAGCTCGGCGTCAACGTGATCTCCGACGGCGCGCCGTGGTCGGCTGCCTACGTGCAGACCGTGGCCACGCAGGACGGCCTGGTGCTGTCGCGCGACGGTACCCGCTTCACGCGCTACCAGCCGGGCCCGGACGGCATGCAGCGCGCCCTGTTCACGCTGCAGTTCGGCGACACCAACTTCCTGCGCGACGATCTCACCGCCAAGGCCGGCCGCCAGATCACGTTGCTGCTCGACGTACCGTCAGCGGCACAGGCGACCAAGCCGTTCAAGACCGTCTGCGAGTATGGCTACAGCCTGGCGCAGCGCATGGGCGCACAATTGGTGGACGACAATATGCATCCGCTGAGCGAGGCATCCTTCGTCGCCATCTTCGGCCACCTGCAAGCGCTCTACGACAAGCTCGAGGCACGCGGCATGCCTGCCGGCTCGCCGGTGGCGCTGCGCTTGTTCAGCCTGTGATTTTCTGCCTGTGATTTTCAGCCCCTGACCGGCAACGGATCCGGAAATACAATATGAGTCCCAAACGAGACGGTGCGGCGGCGCAAGCCCCCGCGCCTGCCGGCGATTCTCCAGCCGCGCGCGCCGACTGGCTGCGCGCCGAGCTCGAGCGCCATAACTACCAGTATTACGTGCTCGACGCGCCGTCGATTCCCGATGCGGACTACGACGCGCTGTTCCGCGAGCTGCAGGACATCGAGACGGCCCATCCCGACCTGCTGACGCCGGAGTCGCCCACGCAACGCGTGGGCGGCCAGCCGCTGTCGGCTTTCGACACGGTGCGCCACGCCATCCCGATGCTGTCGCTCAACAATGCGTTCGAGGACGACGACGTGCTCGGTTTCGACCGTCGCTGCGCGCAGGGCCTGGGGCGCCCCGCGCAGGCCGAAGGCGCCGTGGACCTGTTCAGCGCCGTCGAAGCGGTGGAATACGCCGCCGAGCTGAAGTTCGATGGCCTGGCCATGTCGCTGCGCTACGAGGGTGGCCGCCTGGTACAGGCCGCCACGCGCGGCGACGGCGAGACCGGCGAGGACGTGACCGCCAACGTGCGCACCATCAAGGCCATTCCGCTGCGCTTGCGCGGCGATGCGGCATCGCTGCCGGCCGTGCTGGAAGTGCGCGGCGAGGTGTTCATGTACCGCCGCGATTTCGACAAGCTCAACGCCCGGCAGGCCGAGGCCGAGGAAAAGACCTTCGTCAATCCGCGCAATGCCGCGGCCGGCAGCCTGCGCCAGCTCGATCCGCGCATCACTGCCAGGCGCCCCTTGTCGTTCTTCGCCTACGGGCTGGGCGAGCTGCAGGGTGGGCCACGCCCCGAGACGCACAGTGCCATGCTGGACTGGTTCGCCGCGCTCGGCATGCCGGTCTGCGCCGAGCGCGCCGTGGTGCGCGGCGCGCAGGGGCTGCTGGATTTCTATCGCGGCGTGGGCGAACGCCGTGCGTCGCTGCCGTATGACATCGACGGCGTGGTGTACAAGGTCAATGTGCTGGCCGAGCAGGAACGGCTGGGCTTTGTCTCGCGCGCGCCGCGCTTCGCGCTGGCGCACAAGTTCCCGGCGCAGGAAATGACCACGGTGGTCGAGGACATCGAAGTGCAGGTCGGCCGTACCGGTGCCATCACGCCGGTGGCGCGGCTGGCGCCGGTGTTCGTCGGCGGCGTCACCGTGACCAATGCCACGCTGCACAACGAGGACGAGATCCGCCGCAAGGATGTGCATATCGGCGATACCGTGATCGTGCGGCGCGCCGGCGACGTGATTCCCGAAGTGGTGGCGGTGGTGGCGGAACGCCGGCCCGCCGATGCGCGTGCCTTTGTCATGCCCACGGCCTGCCCGGTGTGCGGTTCGCATATCGAGAAGCTCGAAGGCGAGGTGATCGCGCGCTGCACGGGCGGACTGATCTGCGCCGCCCAGCGCAAGCAGGCGCTGCTGCATTTCGCGCAGCGCCGCGCCATGGATATCGAAGGCCTCGGCGACAAGGTGGTCGAGCAACTGGTGGACCACGGCATCGTGCATACGCCGGCCGACCTGTACAAGCTCGGCGTGGCCAAGCTGGCCGCGCTGGAGCGCATGGCCGACAAGTCGGCCACCAACCTGGTGGCGGCCATCGAGACTTCGCGCCAGACCACGCTCAACCGCTTCGTGTTCGCGCTCGGCATCCGCCACGTGGGCGAAGCCACGGCCAAGGACCTGGCCAAGCACTTCGGCAAGCTCGACAACCTGATGGCAGCCGACGAAGCGGCCTTGCTGGAGGTCAACGACGTGGGGCCGGTGGTCGCGCAATCCATCGCCGGCTTCCTTGCCGAGCCGCACAACGTGGAAGTCATCGAGCAGCTGCGCGCGGCCGGCGTGCACTGGACGGAGAGCGAGCCGGCCGCCCGCGCCGCGCCGGCGCCGCTGGCCGGCAAGACCTTCGTGCTGACCGGCACGCTGCCCACGCTGTCGCGCGAGGACGCCAAGGAAAGGCTGGAAGCGGCCGGCGCCAAGGTGGCCGGCTCGGTGTCGAAGAAGACAGACTATGTGGTGGCCGGCGCGGAAGCCGGCAGCAAACTTGAAAAAGCCGAGGCGCTCGGCGTGCCCGTGCTGGACGAGGCCGCCATGCTGGCCTTGCTGGCCGAGGCCGGAACCGGAGAACAACCATGATCCGCGACATTCTCAAGATGGGCGACCCGCGGCTGCTGCAGGTGGCACGCCCCGTCACGCGTTTCAACACACCCGAACTGCGTACGCTGATCGACGACATGTTCGACACCATGGACCATGCCAACGGCGCCGGCCTGGCCGCGCCGCAGATCGGCGTGGACCTGCAGGTCGTGATCTTCGGCTTCGACCGCAATCCGCGCTACCCGGATGCGCCGACCGTGCCCAAGACCGTGCTGATCAACCCGGTGCTGACGCCGCTTGGCGATGAGCAGGAAGATGGCTGGGAAGGCTGCCTGTCCGTGCCGGGACTGCGCGGCGTGGTGCCGCGCTATACGCGGCTGAAATACACCGGTTTCGACATCATGGGGGCACCCATCGAGCGCGTTGCCGAGGATTTCCATGCGCGCGTGGTGCAGCATGAGTGCGATCACTTGCAGGGGGTCTTGTACCCGATGCGGGTGAAGGACTTTACGCGGTTTGGATTTACGGAGGTGTTGTTTCCGGATTTGCCACCCAATAGCGATGATTGAGGTTGTCCGGGAAGGCAGGATGGCTTCCCGGGCGCTTGAGGATCGAAGGCCGGACGTCTTGAGCGCAGCCGCCCCGGTGGTTCTGCTGGCATTGCTGCCTGGGCGGCATCGTGGCGGCCGCCTCGGTCGAGGGTTGCCAGGCGCTCCGTAGCGAGTTCATCCATCATGGGCTGCTCATCGAGCCAGCCTCCAGCCCCACACCCACACAGGCCCGGCCTTTCAGCCACAAGGCCAAAGCCAGCCCGTCCCATGCCAAATCCATATTTAACAGATATGGAAACGGCAATATCCATATATTTTACCTGCGGCAACGCCGGTGCTACCGTCTCGCTCCACATCCCGGGCCATTCCAACCGGGAGCCTTGGAGGAGACCAGATGAAGACCGTTCGTGGTGGCCGCGCACTGGCGTGGCCGGTGTTGATCGTCGCCATGTCGGCCAGCTTGCTGCTGGCCGGCTGCGGCGGGGACGATCCCGCAAGCTCGCTGTCGACGGTGCCGGGCAGCACGGCCGGCGGCGACGCGCCCGGCACGCCGATGGTTCCCGGCGCGCCGTCCCTGTCGCCGCTGGATGCCTGCACGGCGCTGGCCAGTGCCAGCCTGCCCGCATCGGCCCTGGCGCTGGCCAGCGGCGGCGCGCAGGTGGCCAGCGCCGTGCTGATAGCCGCCGACGCGGCCGGCAATACGCTGGGCGAGTACTGCGCGGTACGCGGGCAGATCCTGCCCGTGGACGCGAGCGCGCCCAGGATCAATTTCGCCCTCAACCTGCCGACGGCCTGGAACGGCAAGGCCATCCAGTTCGGCGGCGGGGGCTTCGACGGCAAGCTGATCGACGGCACGGAGACGGTGCGCTTCGCGCTGCCGGACGACCCGGCGCCCGTGGCGCGCGGCTACGCCACCTGGGGCGACGATTCCGGCCACCAGAGCGGCAGCATCACCGACGGTGCCTTCGCCGCCAATGACGAGGCGCTGGCCAACTACGGCGGCGACACGCTCAAGAAGACCCACGACGCCGCGCTGGCCCTGCTCAGGCAGCGCTACGGCCGTGCGCCGGATCGTGCCTACTTCCTCGGCACTTCCACCGGCGGGCGCGACGCGCTCAGCTACATCCAGCGCTGGCCGGCGGATTACGATGGGGTGATCGCCAACGAGCCTGCGCTCAACTACACCGGCACGCGCCTGTCGAACGTGGCGGTGGGCCGTGCGCTCTACCGCAACGGCGGCGCGGGCTGGCTCAATATCAACAAGACGTTGCTGGTGCAGGGCGCGGCCATGGCCGTCTGCGACAAGCTCGACGGCGCGGCCGACCAGGTGGTCAGCAATGTGGAGGGCTGCCGCGTGGGATCGCTGCAGGTGCTGGCCAGCCTGCGTTGCCCGGGCGGCACCGATACCGGCGACACCTGCCTGTCCGACGCACAGATCGACACCGTCAAGACCATCGAAAACCCGCTGCAACTGAGCTACCCGATCGCCAACGGCGTGACCGTGGCGGGCGGCTACAACCTGCTCGAAGGTGCGCTGGTGGCGGGGCCGTTCACCACGCRTGACCTGGGTACGCGGCCGGTGCCGGGGAATCCGGCCACCACGGCGGACGCCAACGTCTACCTGACCGGCGACCAGTGGGTGAAGTACTTCGTCACGCGCGTGCCCGGCTTCGACACGCTGACCTTCGATCCCGCCAGCCCGGGCGCCCATGTCGCGCGCGTGCAGCAGGTCTCGGCGCTGACCGACGCCACCAATCCGGACCTGTCCGGCTTCCTCGGCCACGGCGGCCGGCTGATCCTGCTGCACGGCCTGGCYGACGAGGTGATCAGCCCGAACTCCACCATCGCCTGGTTCCAGGCAGTGACGGGGCGCATGGGGCAGGCCGCGGTGGACCAGGGCATCCGCTTCTACACCGTGCCCGGCATGGGCCATGGCACCGGCAGTTTCCTGCCGGCGTGGAACTCGCTGACCGCGCTGGAGAACTGGGTCGAGCAGGGCGTGGCGCCGGGCACCCGCACGGTGATGGATACCAATGCCCAGACCTATGGCCGCGCGCGGCCGCTGTGCCAGTACCCGTCGTGGCCGAAGTACAAGGGATCGGGCAGCATGGACGCCGCCATCAACTACAGCTGCGCGGGCGCCAGCGGGCCGCCGCAGGCTTGCCTGAACCTGCCGTCCGCGGTGACGAACTACAAGGGCGGCAATATGCTTGGCGAGGAGCTGACGGTGCGGCTGGATCCGGCCACGCTGGACTACACCGTGACCGTCGACGCCAGCCTGCAGCGTGCCGCCGGCACCGCGCGCAGCGGCAAGCTGGTGGCGCAGGGCGGCTGCACTTTCGCCAGTGGCGAGAACGGGGCCTTGTTCACGCTCACCGGCGGCGGTGTCATGCTGGGCGGCGTGGCCAACGCGGCAGGCGCCGGCTTCGCGCCGCTGCTGGCCTTCCAGAGCGTCAGCAGCGACTACAAGGCGGTGGCCGACATCTACAACGTCAACGGCATCCAGTATGCCGTGGCGGGCGGCGCGGCCAGCATGGTGAACGGCTCGGCCCGGCTGCGGTCCTCGGCGGCGACCTGGCAGACCTGCGCGGATCCGGTCACCGGCGGCTTCATCACCTACGACGCGGCCTGCACCGCGACTACCAAGGGCTATATCAGCTGGAACAGCGCGCGCAATGCCTTCGACTATTTCGTGGGTGGATCGCCCACGGCGGGCGGCGGCACGCTGAGCGGCTCGCTGGTGAGCGGCATGGTCAACGGCAAGCCGGTGCCGCTGGTGCTGACGCGATCGGCCACAAGCTACGGC
>NZ_JBFTND010000050.1:0-35817 GCF_056397305.1 Cupriavidus sp. 05N40 | reverse complement strand
GGCATGCATCACGCGTTTGGGGGACGTGAGGCGAAAGGACGTGGCGGGAAGGACTTGGGGGAAAGGAAAAAGTGCGGGCGCGGTGGCCGCTGGCGGGATGCAACGGCCACGCACGGTACACGTAGCTCGCGTGGCAAACATGGCGCGCGCGGCATGCACCGGCGCGGCATCCGGCCCTGGACCTGCGCTACCGCCAGGTGCTGGAGGCGGGGGGAACGGAATCGAACCGCCGTGTACGGCTTTGCAGACCGTCGCATAACCACTCTGCCACCCCGCCGCTGTTGGAGGACGCTGCGATGCGCGTCCTCGTTCAGTGCGGGCGCAGTGTATCCGGAAACGGGAAACTCTGCACGGCACGCCTTCGGCGGGCGCGGCCGCGGGCGGTCAGCGCGACAGGATCGACATGGTGATGCGGGAGATGCACACCATCCGGCCTTCGTCGTCGCGGATCTCGATGGCCCACACGTGGGTGGTACGGCCCACATGGACCGGCGTGGCCGTGCCCGTCACAAAGCCGCTGCGCACCGCGCGCACATGGTTGGCGTTGATGTCGAGCCCCACGCAGTACTGCGCCTCGTTGTCCAGGCACAGGCTGGCCGCGCAACTGCCGAGCGTCTCCGCCAGCAGCACGGAGGCACCCCCGTGCAGGATGCCATAGGGCTGCACGGTGCGACGGTCCACCGGCATGCGCGCGCTGAGAGACGCCTCGCCTACCTCGGTGAACTCGATGCCGAGCTGCGCCACGGCGGTGTCCTCGTGGCGAGCCTGGAGCGCTTCCAGCGATGGGGTCGATTTCCACAACATGCACGGTCTCCCTTGTTCGTTATCCGTTGTCGTCTGGCGCACCATTCTAAGTCAGACGCCTGCCGGACCGTGGGCATGCCCCCACGGCGAACGCAGCGTGGCCCTCAGGCCAGCGGACGCTGCCGGTAGTCGATCAGGCTCGAGCAGACAGCCAGCAGCACTGCCATCACCACGAAGAACAGCAGCGCCAGGAAGTAGGAGCCGGACCACTGCACGATCACGCCGATCAGTAGCGGCACCACCACCCCGGCCATGTTGCCGCAGAAGTTCATGATGCCGGCCAGCACGCCGGTGCGCTCCGTGCCGCCGATGAGGGCCGGCAGGCACCAGTACATCCCGCACCAGCGGATGAAGAACATGGCGGTGCAAAGCAGCACGATGACCCGGGCGGCATCGGCCGTGTAGGCCGCCGCCAGGATGCAGGCCGCCGCCACCAGCGAGGAGCCGCTGAACATGCTGCGCATCACGAGGTTGGGCGACGCGCCCGAGGATTTCCACTTGTCGCCGATATAGCCGCCGACCAGTTCCCCGACGAAGCCCGACATGAAGATCACGAACGTGGCGCCGCCCATGCTGGAGATATTGAGGCCGTGCGTCTTGTGCAGATAGCTCGGCATCCAGGTCAGCAGGCCGTAGAACACGCTCAGCACGCAGCTGTAGCCGCCGAACATGGCGAGGATGGAGCGGTCGCGCAGCAGTTCGCGCAGCGGCGGCGCGGCTGCCGTGCCGCCCTCGCGCTCGCCGTTGGCACGCGTGATGTGTTCGAGCTCGGCCGCGTTGACGCCGGGGTGATCCGCCGGATGGTTGCGGATGTAGTACCAGGCCAGCCAGCCCGCCAGCATGGTGCCGACGCCCGAGATGACGAAGGCAATGCGCCACGAGCCCAGCCATGCGATCAGGCCCGCGATGATGATGGCGCCGAGCGCGCTGCCCAGCGGCGCGCCGCCGTCGACCAGGACCGCGCCGCGCCCGCGCTCGTTGGGCGTCAGCCACGCGCCGGTCAGCTTGGCGCCGGCGGGCATGATGGGCGATTCGGCCACGCCCAGCCCCATGCGGGTAAGCAGCAGGATGACACCATTGTGGGCAGTCGCGCCCAGCGCCTGGAAGGCGCCCCAGGCCACCGTCGCCGCGGCGATGATGCCGCGCGTGTGATAGCGGTCCAGCAGCGCGCCCACGGGCACCTGCATCAGCGCGTAGGACCAGAAGAAGGCGCTGAGCACCAGGCCTTCGGCCGCGGGCGAGAGGTCGAACTCGGGTGCGATCAGGGGCAAGGCCACCGACAGCGAAGCGCGGTCGATGTAGTTGATCGCCGTCAGCAGCAGCATGATGAGGAAGATCCGCCAGCGCACGTTGCTGGGGCGGGCGGCCGCGCGCGGCTGCGCGCGCATGTCGGCGCGCATGTCGGAGCGAATCTCGGCCGCGGCGTCGGGCACGTCGGAGGCCCCGGTGTCGAAGGCATCAACGGATTTCATGTTGTCTCGTCCTTGTGATTGTGTTTTTTGCCGCGGCCGGAGCGCGCGCGGTGGCGCCATGCCGTGCCGGCCATGGCGGATTGGCGGCAATGTAGGGCCGCGCCGGCGGCTTGCCTAATGAGAGTTCGTCATCGCCCGATAACCGGCGGCGCCGGCGCGGCACCGCGACGGACCGGCGATAAGCRCTGGTTATCCGCCAATCAGGTCTTTTCATTACCGCCGCGGTGGCGCGGTTTGTAAGGTATGGGCCGTGGATGACATCCGGCGCCGCGTACGGCGCGCCGGCATCCGGCCCACAAGCAGATCCGAAAGACTGCCACGCCCCCAGGCACGCCTGGCCGCAGCCTGCCTTCCCATGTCCATGCCCTTCGGCGCCGCCGGCGCGTCGCGGCAAACCTGTACGAGATCGCCATGAACGCATTCAACTATTACTTTCCGACCATGCTGAAGTCCGGCATCGGCCTGGCTGCGCAGGCCGGCGCCTTGCTCAAGCCGCACCTGCGCCGCAGGCTGCTGGTCGTCACCGACGCGGGGCTGGCGGGCTCCGGCCTGCTGGAGGGCTTTTTCCAGTCGCTGCGCGCCGAGGACATCGCCTACGAAGTCTTCCCGGGCGTGGAGCCGAACCCCAGCACCGCCGTGCTGGACCAGGCCGTGGCCTTCCTGAAGACGCACGAGTGCGACGCCGTGATCGGTGTGGGCGGCGGCAGCAGCATCGACACCGCCAAGGGCGTGGCCGCCATGGCCACCAACCCGGGCAGCATCCTCGACTACGAAGGCTATGACCGCCTGAAGAACGCGCCGCTGCCGGTGTTTGCCATTCCCACCACCTCGGGCACCGGCAGCGAATGCACCGCGTCCACCGTGTTTACCAACAAGGAAACCCTGTTCAAGACGGTCATCATCAGCCCGGCGCTGTTCCCCAGGCTGGCGATCCTCGACGCCAGCCTCACGCTCAAGCTGCCGCCGTCGATCACGGCCGCCACCGGGATGGATGCGCTCACGCACGCGATCGAATCCTATGTATCGAAGCAGGCCAATCCGGTCAGCCAGGCCCTGGCCATCGGCGCGATCCGCATGATCAGCGAGAACCTGCGCAAGGCCTTCTATGTCGGCTCCGACGTGGCCGCGCGGGAGAACATGCTGCTGGCTTCCTTCCTGGCGGGCGTGGCGTTCTCGCAGTCCAAGCTGGGCAATGTGCACGCCATCTCCCACACCTTCGGCGGCGTGTTCAACATCGCCCACGGCATCGCCAACGCGGCGCTGCTGCCGTACGTGCTGGCCTTCAACGCGCCGGCCTGCCCGGAGCGGCTACGCGACATCGCCATCGCCATGGGCGTGGACACCCGCGCCATGTCCGCGGAGGAGGCGGCGCGCGCGGTCGTGCAGCAAGTGGTCGGGCTGAACCAGGCGCTGGGCATCCCGGCCACCATCCGCGAACTCGGCGTCGACCTCGCCTTCCTGCCGCAGATGGTCAGCGATTCGATGCGCAGCGGCAACGTGCTGGTCAATCCCAGGCTGACCACCGCCGCGGACATCGAACGCATCATCACCAACGCCTATCACGGCGTGCTGTAGCCGCTTCGGCCACGGCGCGCGCGCCCCATTCCACCGACAACAAGGAAACTGTCCATGCATTACGAAATGCGCACCTACACCATCCAGATCGGCAAGATGCAGGAATACCTGCAGCACTTCGAGAAGGAAGGCCTGCCGGTCATCTCCCGCTACGCCACGCTGGTGGGCTGGTGGTACACCGAGATCGGCGAACTGAACCAGGTCGTGCACATCTGGGYCTATGAAAGCCTGGACGACCGCATCGAGCGCCGTGCCGCGCTGTACCGGGACCCGGACTGGCTCGAGCGCTTCGTGCCCAAGGCCTTCCCCATGCTGATCAGGCAGGAATCGAAACTGCTCAGGCCCGCGGCCTTCTCGCCCATCCGCTGACAAGACAAGGCCGCCGTCGCAGCGGGCGGGCGGCGGCCGCCACGAGGAGACACCACGATGTGCGTACACGGCTCGAACAACAATCCTGACATCAAGCAACTGCTGGAAGGCCTGCCGACCAACTGGGGCAAGTGGGGCCCCGAGGACGAGGTCGGCGCGCTGAACTACCTGCAGGCCGCGCAGGTGCTGCGCGGCATCGCGGCGGTCAGGCAAGGCAAGACCTTCACGCTGCAGATCCCGATCGGCCACGAAAAGGGCGAGCCGCTGTTCCCGGGCCGCCGGCCGTCGATGCGCATGAACGTGCTGGACAAAGGGCACTACCTGGCCGGCAAGGCGCACTTCGACGGCAACGTCGAGTTCTCCGACGACGTGATCTTCATGCATGTGCAGGGCTCCACGCAGTACGACGCGCTCGGCCACGTCTGGTACGACGACAAGCTGTGGAACGGCTACGACGCCATGAGCACCATCGGCAGCATGGCGCGCGCCAGCATCGTCCCCATCGCCGAGCGCGGCGTGGCCGGCCGCGCGGTGCTCGTCGACATGGCGCGCCATCGCGGCAAGGCCGTGCTGGACAAGGGCGAGACCTTCACCCATCTCGACGTGCTGGCCGCGGCGCAGGCCCAGGGCACCACCATCGAGCCGCGCGACATCCTCATCATCCGCACCGGCTGGATCGGCTCGTTCTACGAGCGCGAGGCCGCCGAGTTCTACAGCGATTTCGTCGAGCCGGGCCTGACCTTCAGCCGCGAACTGGTGGAGTGGTTCCACGCCATGGAGATCCCCAACCTGGTGACCGACACCATGGGCAACGAAGTGACGGTGGACCCGCAATCGGGCGTCATGATCCCGCTGCACGCCGCGCTGATGCGCAATCTCGGCGTAGCCTTCGCCGAGGTCGCCCAGCTCGACGCACTGGCCGAGGATTGCGCCGCCGACGGCCAGTGGCAGTTCCTCTACACCGCGGCGCCGCTGAAAATCGTGGGCGGCACCGGCGCGCCGGTCAATCCGCTCGTCATCAAGTAGGCTGCTGCCCGCCGTCCGGCCGCCCGGCGAACAACTCGTCGATCAGCAGCCGCGCGCCGGGCGACGGGGTCGAGCCGGCGCGGCTGATCACGCCGAACGGCTCTTCCAGTGGCGGCAGCGTGACCGGCAGGCGCGCCGCCAGGCCGAAGCGCTCGCCGAACAGCGCCACTTCGCGCGGCATGACGGCAACCAGCGTGGGGTCTTCCTGCAGCATGGTGAAGGTGGTGAAGGTAGAGGCGGTCTCCAGCGGGAAGCGCGGCGCCTTGATGCCCGCGTTGGCAAGCTCGCGCTCGAGCGCCACGCGCATGGGCATGTTGACCGGATAGGCGATCCAGCTGGAGCCGCTCAGCGCCTCCAGCGCGACGCAAGCGGCGCCGGCCAGCGGATGGCCGCACGCCACCACCACCGACAGCGGCTCCTCGTCCAGGCGCAGGCAGGCGTAGGCGTCGGGCCGCCGGCTGACGCCGCTGCGGCAGATCGCCACGTCCACCCGGCCCTCGTCGACCAGATCGAGCAGGCGCGCGCTGGTGTCCTCCACCACCTCCACGGACAGGGTCGGATGCTTGCGGCGCAGCGCCGCCAGCACCCTGGTCAGCAGCGGCACCGCGCCCATGATCACGCCCACCGCGAGGTGGCCGCCGTGACCCTGCGCAATTGCGGTCATTTCTTCGCGCAAGTGCTCCAGGTCGCTGTAGATCAGCCGCGCATAGCGGATCACGCAGCGGCCCAGGTCGTTGGCCACCAGTCCCTTGGGCTGGCGTTCGAACAGCGGCATGCCCAGCAGGTTCTCGATCTCGCGCAGGACCTTGGTCGCGCCCGGCTGCGAAATGGCGATCTCGTCGGCGGCCTTGTGCAGCGACCCGTGGCGGTCGAGCTCGATCAGCAGCCGCAGCTGCTTGAGCCGCAGGCGGGAGGCGAGGATGTGCAGCGAGGGGACGGTGTGGCTCATGTGGACGGCATCGGGGAAAGAAGTGGCCACTATATCGGCTGCCGCGCCCCGCCGCTCTTGCCGGCGCATCCAGACAGTCTTGCGCCGCAGGCAAGAATCGGCCGGCCGGCTGCCCGCGTGCAAAGCGATAACGAATGCTTATCGCCCCGCGCCCAGATGTCATTGGCCCCGGGCGGGCACGGCCGCTACAGTCGACCGCCGGAGGCACGCGGTGCGGCGCACCCGCGCCCGGCGCCTTTCGCCGATCCGTTCCCCCACCTTCAGGAGACCATCGTCATGCCGGCAATGTCGGGCTACAACTACATAGGCGGCGAGCGCCGCGCGGCGGGCTCGGCCTTCCTCTACAGCGTCGATGCGGCGAGCGGCGAACGCCTGCCGCTGCGCTTCGTGGAAGCGACTCCCGGGGAGATCGACGCGGCCGCGCAGGCTGCCGCGCAGGCCTTTCCGGCATTCCGCGCGCTGGCGCCGCGGCGCCGCGCCGAATTCCTGGATGCCATCGCCGATGAGATCGATGCGCTCGGCGAGGCCTTCGTGGAGCTGGTCTGCCGCGAAACCGCCCTGCCGGCCGCCCGTATCCGCGGCGAACGCAGCCGCACCAGCAACCAGATGCGCCTGTTCGCGCAGGTACTGCGCCGCGGCGACTTCCTCGGCGCCCGCATCGATACCGCCCAGCCCGGGCGCCAGCCCCTGCCGCGGCCGGACCTGCGCCAATGCCGCACCGGCATCGGCCCGGTGGCCGTGTTCGGCGCCAGCAATTTTCCGCTGGCCTTCTCGACCGCGGGCGGCGACACCGCATCGGCGCTGGCCGCCGGCTGCCCGGTCGTGTTCAAGGCCCACATGGGCCATATGGCGACCGCGCAGGAAGTCGCGGACGCCATCCTGCGCGCGGCCCGCCGGCTCGACATGCCGGCCGGCACGTTCAACATGATCTTCGGCGACCGCGTGGGCGAGCGCCTGGTCAAGCATCCCGCCATCCAGGCCGTCGGCTTCACCGGTTCGCTGCGCGGCGGGCGCGCCCTGTGCGACATGTCCGCCGCGCGGCCCCAGCCGATTCCCATATTCGCCGAGATGAGCAGCATCAACCCGGTGCTGCTCATGCCCCTCGCGCTGGCGCGGCGCGGCGGGCAGGTGGCGGAGGAACTGGCGGCGTCGGTCGCGCTGGGCGCCGGGCAGTTCTGCACCAACCCGGGCCTGGTGCTCGGCGTGCGCGGCGAGGCGTTCACCGCGTTCGTGCGGCACCTGTGCGCGGCGGTCGAGGCCCAGCCTGCGCAAACCATGCTGAGCGCGGGCGGGATGGACCACTACGCGCATGGCTCGCGGGCGCTCGCGACGCACCCGCGCGTGGCGTTGCTGGCAGGCACGGCGCAGCGCGACGGCAAGGCATGCGCTCAGGTGTTCCGGGCAGATGCGGCACTGCTGCTCGAAGGCGATGCGCTGCTGCAGGAGGAAGTCTTCGGCCCCTCCACGGTGGTGGTCGAGGCCGCGGACGCGGAAGAACTAGGCCGGCTGGTCGACAGCCTGCGCGGGCAGCTCACCGCCACGCTGATCGCGGAGGACGACGAGATCGCGGATTGTGCCGCGCTGGTGGCGCGGCTCGAGCAGAAGGTGGGCCGGATTCTCGTGAACGGCTATCCGACCGGCGTGGAGGTCTGCGAAGCAATGGTGCATGGCGGCCCCTACCCGGCCACCTCGGATGCGCGCGGCACTTCGGTCGGCAGCATGGCCATCGACCGCTACCTGCGCCCGGTCTGCTACCAGAACTTTACCGACGCGCTGCTGCCCGATGCGCTGAAAGATGCCAATCCGCTGGGCATCAACCGGCTGGTGGACGGCGCCTGGACGCGCGCGCCGCAAGGCCCTGCCGCATAACGGGCGCGCATCGACCCCATATCGGCACCACCTCGGCCCCATGTCGGCACCATGTCGGCACCACATCGCCCGCATGGTGGCCGCATGACGGCCGTCCTGCCCGCGCTGCCACGAGCGGCGGCGGCAGATTTTCCTGTCGCCGCCCCCGAGGGCAGCGGCCCTGGCCGGCGCTCAGCCGCACTGCCCTTCGCCGCGCGTCTTCGCGCGGTTCCAGGCCTGCCCCGCGGCGAGTCCCCCCGCCGTCGGCAGCAGCCGGTCCGATTCCTCCGCCACGCCCCTGTCGTACATCAGCAAACCCGAATCCATCATCTTGCGGATCTGCCAGCAATGCACGAACTGAGCCTTGCCTTGCGGGCCCGGCTCTGTCAGCGAAACGCTCGGCAGCAGATTGCCCCAGGGATCGCGAGACAGGCGCAGGACTGCGCCGTCGACCAATCTGCCCAGTAGCTCGCCTTGCCTCATCCCTGCTCCCTGCTTCTTGTCTTCGTGCCGGCCGCGCCGCGGTGAATCTGCGTGTTCCCGCGCAGCGACAGGCTTGCTCCCGCGGGGCGGGGACATGGTGCGCTTCGCGCGCTCTGCCGCATGTACCCGCCGCCGGGGCGCACAGTGTAGCGCGTCTGCATGGCGCGGCGAAGACAACACATGCGCCGCGGTGCACGCGGCGTTGGCCGATATCAAAGTAGGAAATGCACCGACAGCAGGGGCCGGCGCCAGGGGCGATGCTGAACAGCAAGCCGGCAAGCGGGCGGCCCTGTGCCGCGCGCCGCGCCGGGGCCGAGCCGCAAACGTCAACGGGCAAGCCTTGGCCTGCCCGCTGGATGATGCCTTCAAGCCTGTCATCCGCTCGCGCATGATGAAGATGAAGACATGTAGATACAGATACCTGGCGACCAGGGTGCCGGCACGCCGTGCGCGGCGTGATACCGGCCGGCGGCCCCCGGCCGCGCCGCCCTTACTCCACCGTGACCGACTTGGCCAGGTTGCGCGGCTTGTCCACGTCGGTGCCGCGGGCGCAGGCGGTGTGGTACGCCAGCAATTGCAGCGGCACCACGTGCAGGATCGGCGACAGGTCGCCGTAGTGCTCGGGCAGGCGGATCACCTGGATGCCATCGCTGGACTGGATATGCGTATCGCTGTCAGCGAACACGTACAGCCGGCCGCCGCGCGCGCGCACTTCCTGGATATTGGACTTGAGCTTCTCCAGCAGGGCGTCGTTGGGCGCAACGGTCACCACCGGCATGGCCTCGGTCACCAGGGCCAGCGGGCCATGCTTGAGCTCGCCGGCGGGATAGGCCTCGGCGTGGATGTACGAAATTTCCTTGAGCTTGAGCGCGCCTTCCAGGGCGATCGGGTAGTGCAGGCCGCGGCCCAGGAACAGCGCGTTCTCGCGGCGGGCGAAGTCCTCCGACCACGAGATGATCTGCGGCTCCAGCGCCAGCACGCCGTGCAGCGCGGCCGGCAGGTGGCGCAGGTTGGCCAGCGCGGCGGCCTCGGCCCCGGCAGTGAGCTTGCCGCGCACCTTGGCCAGCGCCAGCGTCAGCATGTACAGCGCGGCGAGCTGGGTGGTGAAGGCCTTGGTGGAGGCCACGCCGATCTCGGTGCCGGCGCGGGTCAGGAAGCGCAGTTCGGTCTCGCGCACCATGGCGCTGGTGGCCACGTTGCACACCGACAGCGTGTGGGTGTGGCCGAGCGACTTGGCGTGGCGCAGCGCGGCCATGGTGTCGGCGGTCTCGCCGGACTGCGAGATCACCACCACCAGCGCGCGCGGGTTGGGCACGGTCTCGCGGTAGCGGTATTCGCTGGCGACCTCGACCTGGGTCGGGATCTTCGCCACCGACTCCAGCCAGTACTTGGCGGTGCAGCCCGAGTAGTAGCTGGTGCCGCAGGCCAGGATCAGGATGCTGTCGATCTCGCCGAACACGCCTTGCGCGCTCTCGCCGAACAGCTCCGGCGTGATCGCATCGACGCCTTCGAGCGTATCGCCCAGCGCGCGCGGCTGCTCGAAGATCTCCTTCTGCATGAAGTGGCGGTACGGGCCGAGTTCCACGGCCGCAGCGTGGGTCTCGACCACGCGCACTTCGCGCTCGACCAGGTGGTCGTGCACGTCGCGGATGGTGGCGCCCTCGCGGGTCAGCTCCACCACATCGCCTTCTTCCAGGTAGACGATGCGGTTGGCCGTGCCGGCCACGGCCAGCGCGTCCGAGGCCAGGAACGATTCGTTCTCGCCCAGCGCCACCACCAGCGGCGAGCCGGCGCGCGCGCCGACCACGCGCTCGGGATGGTCCTTGGCGAACACGGCGATGGCGTAGGCGCCGTGCAGGCGCTTGGTCACCGCGCGCACCGAGCCGAACAGGTCGCCGCGCGTGGCGCTGCTGGGATAGCTGTAGGCCTGGTGGATCAGGTGGGCGACGACCTCGGTGTCGGTCTGCGACTCGAAGCCATAGCCGGCCGCGCGCAGCTCTTCGCGCAGCGGCTCGTAGTTCTCGATGATGCCGTTGTGCACCAGCGCAATGGTCTCGCCCGAGAAGTGCGGGTGGGCATTGGTGGTGTCGGGCTTGCCGTGGGTGGCCCAGCGCGTATGCGCCACGCCGGTGACGCCGGCGAGGCCGGAGGCGCGGGTCTGCTCGTCCAGGTCCGCCACGCGCGACACGGTGCGGGCGCGCTCGAGCGCGCCCTCGCGCACCACGGCCACGCCACAGGAGTCATAGCCGCGATATTCGAGACGACGCAGGCCTTCGATCAGGACCGGAACGATATTGCGCGAGGAAACCGCGCCGACGATGCCACACATAACTTTCTCCCGACAGGTGCGGTCATGGCCGCGCCTGATAGATTGCGCGGTAACGGCAGCGCCGTTACCCGCGGTTTGCCAATGCCGCCAGCCATGGCGCAGGCCGGTCGGAGGCGGGGCTTATTTCTTCGCTTGCTTGACCGGGCGGTGCCAGGCGTCGAGTGTCATCTGCTTGCTGCGCGACAGCGTCAGCTTGTCGGCGGGCGCTTCCTTGGTCAACGTGGTGCCGGCGCCGATGGTGGCGCCGCGGCGCACGGTCACCGGGGCCACCAGCTGCGTATCGGAGCCGATGAAGACATCGTCCTCGATGACGGTGCGGTGCTTGTTGGCGCCGTCGTAGTTGCAGGTAATGGTGCCGGCGCCGATATTGACGCGCGAGCCGACCGTGGCGTCGCCCACGTAGGCCAGGTGGTTGGCCTTGCTGTGCGCCGCGATCTCGCTGTTCTTGACCTCGACGAAGTTGCCGATGTGCACATCCTCGCCGAGCACGGTGCCCGGGCGCAGCCGTGCGTACGGGCCGATGCGGCCTTGCGCGCCCACGCTGGCGTCCTCGAAATGGCAGAACGGCTGCAGGCGCGCRCCCGCGCCGATGGTGCTGTTGCGGATCACGCAGCTGGCGCCGATATGGGCGCCGTCTTCGAGATGCACGCGCCCTTCGAACACGCAATTGACGTCGATGGTCACGTCGCGCCCGCAGGTGAGTTCGCCGCGGATATCGATGCGTGCGGGGTCCAGCAGCGTCACGCCGGCTTCGAGCAGGCGCTGCGCGAGGTTGCGCTGGTGGATGCGCTCCAGTTCGGCCAGCTGCACCTTGCTGTTGACGCCCAGCGTTTCCCACAATGCGACGGGTTGCGTCGCGACCACTTCCATGCCGTCGGCGACGGCGCGCTCGACCGTATCGGTCAGGTAGTACTCGCCCTGGGCGTTGTCGTTGCGCAGCGTGGACAACCAGCGGCGCAGGTGGCCGGTGGGCGCAATGATGATGCCGGTATTGATCTCGCGGATGGCGCGCTGCGCCTCAGTGGCATCTTTTTGCTCGACAATACGTACGATGCTGCCTGCCTCGCGCACGATGCGGCCGTATCCGGCGGGGTCGTCCATCTCCACGGTCAGGATGCCGAAGCGTTCCGTGCCGGCCTCGGCCACCAGGCGCTGCAGCGTGGCGGACTCGGTCAGCGGCACGTCGCCGTACAGCACCAGCGTGGGCTGGCTGTCGTCGAGCAGAGGCAGCGCCTGCGCCACGGCGTGGCCGGTGCCGAGCTGCTCGGCCTGGAGGGCGAAAGCGACGTCGGCGGCGCCCACGGCCTCGCGCACGCGCTCGGCGCCATGCCCGACCACCACGACAAGCCGCGTCGGCGACAATTTGCGGGCCGTAGCAATCACATGCGCGAGCAGCGGCTGGCCGGCAAGCGGATGCAAGACCTTGGGCAACGCGGAGTTCATGCGCTTGCCCATTCCCGCAGCGAGAATGACGATATTCACAAGGAGGGTCCTAAGTGAGTGTGTCCAAAAACCCGTTTGAAACCGCCCCCGGGACAGCCCGGGGGCCGGCAAGGCTGGCCGGCTTCGTGATCCGGATCCCGCGACAGGCGGCAAAGGCTGCCGCAACCGGGAATGGCGGGCGCGTTCAGGGCCCAAATCACGCGGAAAAGGATTCTATCATGCGGGTTTTACGCCGTTTGTCACCAATTCTCATGTCGTGGAACGAGCGCCACGGTGCCGGCCTGCGCAAGTTCGCGCTGGCCGGCGCGCTGATCGCGCTGACCGCGCTGGGCGCCTGCAACGCCATGAAACTGGGCTACCAGCAGGGCGACAGGCTAGCCTTCTGGTGGGTTGACAACTATGTGGATGTGTCGGCCAGCCAGGAACCGCTGACGCGCGACGCCATTGCCCGCTTCTTCGCCTGGCACCGCAAGGACCAGTTGCCGGAAATCGCCGGCCTGCTGCGCCAGGCCAAGAGCGAAGTGCAGCAGCCGGTCACGGCAGCCGAGGTGGGCAGGATCCAGGAAGGCGCCCAGCGCCTGGCGCGCGTGGCGTTCGACCGCTCCACGCCCGACGTGGCCGACCTGCTGCTGACGCTCACGCCCGAGCAGATCGCCCGGATGGATAAGAAGTTCGGCGAAGCCAACGCCAAGTACCGCAAGGAGTACCTGCGCCCTGACCCGGCCGCCCGCGAGGAAGCCCGCTTCGACAAGGTGATGGATTATGCCCGCCTGATCTACGGGCGCTTCTCCAGCGAGCAGGAGGCCGTCATCCGGCGCGCCATGGCGCCCGTGGTGCAGGGTGCGGAGGCGCGCTACGACGAGCGGGTCAAGCGCCAGCAGGAATGGCTGGCCCTGGCCAGGCAGGTGCAGGCCACGCGTCCGCCCAAGGCCCAGGTCGTGGAGATGCTCAGGCGCTACGGCGACCACTGGCAGAACCCGCCCACGCGCGAGCGCGATGCGCGCCACGACGCCAACAACGAAGCGGGCCTGGTGCTGACGGCCACCATTGCCAACCTGACCACGCCCGAGCAGAAGAACCACGCGGTCGAGCGCTTCCAGAAATGGATCGAGGACGCCAACGCGCTGATGCGCGAAAAACCGCCCGCCACGGCCGGCGCGCAGCCGGCGCGGGCAGAGAACTAGCCGCGTCCGCTGCTCAGTCTGCGACGGCCGGCGCAGTGGCGGCCGGCGCGGACTTCTCGAAGCGCACGAATTCCAGCTTGTTCTCCTCCATCCCGCCGGCAAAGACCAGCGGCTGCTGGGAGAAGGTGGTCTCGCCGAACAGCGCGGCCTCGTCCACCTTGGCCAGCCCGGTTGCCAGGCCATTGAAATCGAACAACGCGGTATCGGCCAGGTGCGAGGGCACCACGCTGCGCAGCGCGGCAAAGATATTGTCGGTCCGGCCCGGATTCGTGCGCTCCCACTCCACCAGCATCTCCTTGACCTTCTTGCGCTGCAGGTTCTCCTGCGAGCCGCACAGGTTGCACGGGATGATGGGGTACTCCATGGCGCGCGCGTAGGCGGCGATGTCCTTTTCCGGGCAGTAGGCCAGCGGACGGATCACGATGTGCTGGCCGTCGTCGGTGGCCAGCTTGGGCGGCATGGCCTTCATCTTGCCGCCGAAGAACAGGTTCAGGAAGAAGGTCTGGACAATGTCGTCGCGGTGGTGGCCCAGCGCGATCTTGTTGGCGCCCAGTTCCTTGGCGGTGCGGTAGATCACGCCGCGGCGCAGGCGCGAGCACAGCGAGCAGGTGGTCTTGCCCTCGGGCACCTTCTCCTTGACGATGGAATACGTATCCGCGTCGACGATCACATATTCCACGCCCACCGACTTCAGGTACGCCGGCAGGATGTCCGCGGGGAAGCCCGGCTGCTTCTGGTCCAGGTTCATCGCGATCAGCTTGAACTTGACCGGCGCGCGCTTCTGCAGCGCCATCAGCACCGACAGCATGGTGTACGAGTCCTTGCCGCCGGACAGGCAGACCAGCACCGTGTCGCCGTCCTCGATCATCTTGAAATCGCCGATGGCGCGGCCCGTCTGCGACTGGAGATAGGTCTCCAGGCGGAAGAAGTTCTTGGAATGCGTGGTGGCGGTCATGGCGCTCGAATCGGGGAAGGCGGGGGCGGAACGGCGTGYGATGCGGCAGTCACGTCACTTGCGTTGCTGCCGGCCGGGCCGTAGCCGGACAACCTGCTATTTTAGCTTGAGCGCCCCGGCCGCGCCGAACGCCGGCGCGCGCTTCTTGCGCGGCTGTTACTCGCTCTTGATATGGAAGACCTCGACACCGACCGAATCGCAGTCCGGGTAGACGTCCGGCTTCTCGGTCGACACGCGCACGGCGCGCACCTTGGGATGCTTGAGCATGGCGCGCGCCACGTCGTCGCACAGGGTTTCCTGCAGGTGCACGTGGCCTTGGGCCATGCGCTCGGCCACGGTATTGCGCATGAAGTCGTAGTCCACCACTTCCTGCAGCTTGTCCTCCTGGGGCGTGCTCTGCGCCAGCGGCACGAACAGGTCGATATTGATCAGCACGCGCTGTTCGCCCTTCTTCTCGAATTCGTGCACGCCGATATTGATCTGCACTTCATAGTTGCGCAGGAACATGCGGCGGCAGTCTTGCAGGCTGGGGAGTGAAAGGGCGGCGAGCATGGTCATGATGGGATGCTAAGTCTGAAAGGCGCGCGGGCTGGTTGCCGGCCTTGCGCGCCGGGGTACGTCAAAGGGTTATTCGGTCAGGAACATCACGTCGCGCGCGAGCGGCATCAGGTGCTGCCCGCCATCGACGTAAAGCGTGGTGCCGGTCACGGCGCGCGCGTCGGCCAGGTAGGCCACGGCCTGCGCGATATCTTCCGGCGTGGACGACTGGCCCAGCGGGGTCATGCAGTGCGCGCGCCGGAAGCCGGGACTGGACTGGTCGCCCGAGACCATGGTGATGCCGGGCGCCACGCCCACCACGCGCAGCTTGGGCGCCAGCGCCTGGGCCAGCTGCACGGTGGCGGTCTGCAGGGCGGACTTGGACAGCGTGTACGACAGGAAATCCGGGTTGAGGTTGTCCAGCTTCTGGTCGAGCAGGTTGATCACCACGCCGGTCTGCCCGTCCGGCAGCGCGCGGTGCAGCTCGCGCGACAGCAGCAGCGGCGCCGCCACGTTGGTGCGCATGTGGGTGTCGAGCGAGGCATAGGAAAAGCTGGTCGCCACGTCGTACTGGAACAGCGAGGCATTGTTGACCAGGCAGGTCGGCACGCCCAGCGCCGCGATGCAGTCGGCGACCAGCTTGCCGGTGGAGGCTTCGTCGGCCAGGTCGGCCTGCAGCACCGCGGCGCGGCGCCCGCCCGCGCGGATCTGCGCGGCCAGCGCCTCGGCCTCGGCCAGCGAACGGTGGCAGTGCACCGCCACGTCCCAGCCGCGCGCGGCCAGTTCCAGCGCGATCACGCGGCCGAGCCGGCGCGCGGCACCGGTGACGAGCGCGACGCCGCGCGCCGGGGCGGCGGTGGCAGCAGTCGCTGCGGCAGGTGCCGCGCCGGGCGCGGCGGAGTCAGGGGATACGGAGTCTGGCATTGCTACAATCGCGGTATGCACAAAGGCGCTAGTCTACCCCTTCCCCCCGCCGACGCGCTGGCCGCGTCCGCCGCGCTCAGCGCACATATCGGCCAGGCCATCGTCGACGCCGGCGGCTGGCTCGGTTTCGACCGCTATATGGCGCTTGCGCTATATGCCCCCGGCCTTGGCTACTACAGCGGCGGCGCCGCCAAGTTCGGCCGCGACGCGCGCGACGGCAGCGACTTCATCACCGCCCCCGAACTGAGTCCGTTCTTCGCGCGCACCCTGGCACGCCAGTTCGCGCCGCTGCTGGCGCAAGGCCTGTCCGAGGTACTCGAATTCGGCGCCGGCACCGGCCGCCTCGCCGCCGACCTGCTGCTGGCCCTGGAACAGGAAGGCCAGCTGCCCGAACGCTACGCCATCGTCGAACTTTCCGGCGAGCTGCGCGCGCGCCAGCAGGCCACGCTGGCCGGGCGCGCCCCGCGCCTGGCCGCGCGCGTGCAATGGCTTGACACGCTGCCGGAGCATTTCGAAGGCATCGTGGTCGGCAACGAAGTACTCGACGCCATGCCGGTGCGCCTGTTCGCCCGCAGCCACGGCCGCTGGCTCGAACGCGGCGTGATCCGCCGGGAGAGCGAGGATGGCGCGGAGGCTACCGATGGCGCCGGCGCCTTCGCGTTCTCCGACCGCCCGCTGCCGGCCGACGCCCTGCCCGAAGCGCTGCACGCCATCCCCGGCGACCACGACATCGTCACCGAGACCCACGCCGAAGCCGAGGGCTTCACGCGCGCGCTGGGCGCGATGCTGGCGCGCGGCGCCGCCTTCCTGATCGACTATGGCTTCCCCGCCGCCGAGTACTATCACCCGCAGCGCATGGAGGGCACGCTGATGTGCCACTACCGCCATCATGCGCACCCGGACCCCTTCCTCTACCCCGGCCTGCAGGACATCACCGCCCACGTCAACTTCAGCGGCATCGCCCACGCCGCCGTCGACGCCGGCCTGACGGTAGCCGGTTTCGCCTCGCAGGCGCGTTTCCTGATGAACGCCGGCATCACCGAATTGCTGATGGCGCTGGACCCCAACGACACGCAAAGCTTCCTGCCCGCCGCCAATGCGGTGCAAAAGCTGTTGTCCGAGGCGGAAATGGGCGAGCTGTTCAAGGTCATCGCCCTGACCCGCGGGCTCGACGACACCTTGCCGCTGGCCGGTTTCGCGCGCGGCGACCGCAGCCACGCGCTATAGTCAGGCATCCACCCCCTCAGGCACGCACCATGCTGCGCTGGACCCTCACCATCTTCCTGGCCGTCATCTTGCTGTCGGCAGCCCTGCCCTGGCTGCAAAAGCTGGGGCTCGGGCGGCTGCCCGGCGACGTGCGGTTCCGGCTGTTCGGGCGGGATTTCATGCTGCCGTTTGCCTCCACCATCCTGCTGTCGCTGGTGGCCTTGCTGGTGGGCAAGCTGATCTAGGGACGGGAGCGGGAGCGGGGATCGCGCCGGCATGCGCCGGCCCCTCCCCTGGCCCGTGCGAGCGTCCGCTCACGCCCCCAGCGCAGTCTCCACCGCCGCCACCCGCGCCACATGCACGCGGTCGCGGATCAGCGTCGCATTCCCCGCGCATTCCCTGGCCACCGCACCCCCATCCACCGACGACGCGGCGTCGAGCGCCGCCATCAGCCGCGCGGTCTGCGGATAGCTGCGTTCCTCGAAGCCGAGGCGCCCCCGGGCATCGGCCTCGCAGGCCTGCAGTACTTCGGCAAAGCGGGCGGGCTTGCRCAGCGCGTCGCAGCGCTCCAGCAAGCGCGTGAGCGCCGCGGCGCCGAAGGTGTCGGAGCGGTGGATATTGCCGTGCTCGCGCGCGACCACGACCGCGAGGTCGCGGCATTCGGTGGGCACGCGCAGGCGCTTGCAGACGGCCTCGAGCAGCGCCACGCTGCGCTGTTCGTGGCCGATATGGCGCGGCAGGATGTCTGCCGGCGTGGTGCCCTTGCCGAGGTCGTGCATCAGCGCGGCGAAGCGCACCGCCAGCGAGGCGCCCATGGCGGCAGCGGTATCGACCACCATCATCACATGCACGCCGGTATCGACTTCGGGGTGGTAGTCGGCGCGCTGCGGCACGCCCCACAGCCGGTCCAACTCGGGCAGCAGGCGCGCCAGCACGCCGCAGGCGCGCAGGACCTCGAACATGCGCGAGGGCTTCGCTTCCATCAGGCCGCGCGCGATTTCCTGCCACACACGCTCGGCCACCAGGGCGTCGACCTCGCCCGCTTCGACCATGCGGCGCATCAGCGCGAGCGTGTCGGCGGCCACGGTGAAATCGTGGAAGCGCGCCGCGAAGCGGGCCACGCGCAGGATGCGCACGGGGTCTTCGGCGAAGGCTTCGGAGACATGGCGGAACTGGCGCGCGGCCAGGTCGCGCTGGCCGCCGTAGGGGTCGATCACCGGGCCGGTGAGTGCGCCGTCCGCATCGACCGCGCGCGCCATGGCGTTGATGGTAAGGTCGCGCCGCACCAGGTCGTCCTCGAGCGAGACGTCCGGGGCGCAGTAGAAGGCGAAGCCCTTGTAGCCGGCCGCGGTCTTGCGCTCGGTGCGGGCCAGCGCGTATTCCTCCCTGGTCTGCGGATGGAGGAAGACCGGGAAATCCTTGCCGACCGGCTTGTAGCCCGCGGCTTCCATCCCGGCCGGGGTCGCGCCCACCACCACGTAGTCGCAGTCCTGGCTGGGCTTGCCCAGCAGGGCGTCGCGAATGGCGCCGCCTACGGCATACACCTGCATAAGCGGATCTCAGTGATTGATGACGATGGCGTCGTCGCGGTCGGGGACGAGCCGGTAGGGTTCATCGGATGCGAGGAAATCGCGCTCCTCGCGCGCGTCGGCGATCCAGGCCTGCATGGCCGGCAGCGCGAGCATGAAGTCGGCGTAGGGCTTGGCCGCATCGTCGGGCAGGTGGATGCCATAGGTGGCGAAGCGGCTGACCACCGGCGCGAAGTACGCGTCGGCGATGGTGAACGCGCCGAACAGGAAGGGGCCGCCGGCCCCGAAGCGCGCGCGCAGGTCGGACCAGATCGCGGCGATGCGGTCCACGTCGCGCTGCACGGCCACGTTCCAGCCCATGCCGGGCAGCACCGCGGTGACGTTCAGCGGCAGCTGGCTGCGCAGGTTGCCGAAGCCGGAATGCATCTCCGCGCAGACCGAGCGGGCCAGCGCGCGCGCGTTGCGCTCGGCCGGCCACAGCTGCTTCTCGGGGAAGCATTCGGCCAGGTATTCCGCGATCGACAGCGTGTCCCACACGGTGAGGTCGCCGTCGATCAGCACCGGCACCTTGCCGGTGGGCGAGTGGCGCGCGATCTCCTGCTCGAAGCCCGGCGCGAACAGGCGCACCTTGACCTCCTCGAAGGCAATGCCGGCATGGCGCATCAGCAACCACGGACGCAGCGACCAGGACGAATAGTTCTTGTTGCCGATGACGAGCTTCATCGCGGAATCCTTGCAGGAAATGGGGGAAGAGAGGCCGGGACAGCACACCAGCGAAACAGGTCATTGTAGCCAGCGGCGCCGGGCCCCTCCAAGCGAATTGCGCTCGCAGCGATGTGAAGCCAGGTCACATGCGCCGCCGGCGGCAGGACGCGGGCAGGCCACCGGCAGGCCCCGCGCGGACCTGCCGCCCGGGCCGCTTCAGCGGTAGATGCTTCGCCGCAGCACCTGCATCTGGCTCTCGTGGCCGCGGCCGGCCAGCACGTCGGTCATCACCACTTCCAGGCTGACGGGCTGGCGCAGGCCCAGCTCCGGCGCGATCTGGCCCTGCATGACATTGTCCAGCCGCATGGAATCGAGATTGTCGCGCGTCATCACCGGCGCGCCCGGCATGTGCTCGAGCACGGCTGCCTGCAGGCGCGCGAGCGCGTCGGGCAGGTGCAGGACCGGGCGCGGATGGCCGCTGGCGCGGCCGGCAAAGCGCACCAGCTCCTCCAGCGTGTAGACCTGCGGCCCGGCCAGGTCGTAGGTCCGGCCGATGGTGGCGGGCGCGGCCATGGCATTGACGAAGGCCTGCGCCACGTCCTGCACGTAGACCGGCTGGAACCTCGCCTGCGCGCAGGCCAGCGGCACCACCGGCGCGATCTGCTGCATGTGGGCGAAGAGATTGAGGAAATGATCGTCGGGACCGAAGATCACGGAGGGGCGGAAGATGGTCCAGTCCAGCTCGCTTTCGCGCACCACGCGCTCGCCGTCGCCCTTGCTGCGCAGGTACATCGACGGCCCCGCGCTGTCCGCGCCCAGCGCGCTCATGTGCAACAGCCGGCGCACGCCGGTGCTGCGGCAGGCTTCCACCACGCAGCGGGGAAGATCCACATGCGCGCCGGCGAAGGCGCCGCCATAGGGCTCGGCACGCTCGCCGTGGAGGATGCCGACCAGGTTGACCACGATGCCGTCGGTACCCAGCGAGCCGATGGCGGCGTTCAGGTCGGCCTCGTTGCGCACGTCCAGTTCGGTGACTTCCACGCGCGGCAGCAGCAGCAGGTGCTGGGCGTGCTCGGCGTCGCGCGTGGCGGCGACGATGCGCTCGGGGTCGAGGGGCGGCTCGGTCACACTGCCCGGTTCGAGCGGCGTGGCCGAGGCGGTGGCGACACCCGCCAGGCGCGCCACCAGGTGGCTGCCGACGAAACCGGCCCCGCCGATCACTAGGACATTGCTGGTCTGCATGGATTTCTCCGTGGCAAGGGACGACTGGCGCGCGCCCGAAATGGAGCACGCGCCGGTGACCGCACCGGCCGGCAGACCGCGCCGCCCGCGCTGCCTCAGGGCAAGGCGGTGGTGGTGATCTGCGACGGCGACACCGAGCCCAGGCGATCCTTGAGCGACTGCGGCCGGCCGCTCATCAATGCAGCATAGTACGTGGCGTTGGAGAGCACATTCTTGACGTAGGTACGCGTCTCCGAGAACGGGATGGTCTCGGCGAAGATCGCGCCCTCGACCTGGCGCGGCAGGCTCGAGCGCCAGCTCTTGGGACGCCCCGGGCCCGCGTTGTACGCGGCCGAAGCCAGCGTCCAGGAGCTGTCCAGGTCGGTAAACACCATGCTCATGTAGTTGGTGCCGAGCATGATGTTGATGTTCGGATCGCTCATCATCGAAGGCGAGAAATCCGTCATGCCGATCTTGCGCGCGACCCACTTGGCGGTGGCCGGCATCACCTGCATCAGGCCATGGGCGCCGGCGGACGAGCGCGCGTTCATGATGAAACGCGATTCCTGGCGCACCAGGCCGTAGGCCCAGGCCATGTCCAGGCCGACGTCGTCGGTGGCGCGCTGCATGATGTCGCGGTAGGGCATCAGGAAGCGCAGCGAGAAGTCGTGCTCGGCCTGGGTGCGGTCGGCGGTGTTGACGGCGCGGTCCAGCAGCTCGATGCGGCGCGCGTAGTCGGCGGCGGCCAGCAGTTGGCGGTCGGTCATGCCGCGCAGCTCCCAGTTCCACTCGCGGTTGCCCTCGAAACGCAGGTTGAGGTCATAGAGCTTCTGYGCGCGCACGAAGCCCGGGCGGCCGCGCATGGCGTTGACATCGGCGTCGGCGACCTGGGTGCGCACCGGCAGCACCGTGCGGTTGCCCAGTTCCTCGTTGGCCAGCTGGCCATAGAAATTGAACTGGCCGGCGATCGACTGGAACTGCTGCTGGGCCTCGCCGGCACGGTTGTCCGCCTTGAGCGCGCGGCCATACCAGTAGGTCCAGGCCGGGTCCTTGGCGCGCAGCTCGGGGCGCATCAGCTCCACCGCCAGGCGCACCTGCTTCCAGTCGCCCTGGCGCAGCGCGGCACGCACGCGCCATTCCTGGGTCTCGTCGGACAGCCACTGGTTGCCGCCCAGGTCCATCTGGCGGCTGTAGTAGCCGGCCGCCTCGGGCGCCAGCTTCTTGGCGGCGAACTGGCCGATCACGCCCCAGCCCGCGCCCTGCTCGTCGCGCGACAGGCCGCCGGCGCTGGCGTTCAGGTAGGCCGCCGCCTGCGAGGGATCGTTGCGCGCCATCTTGACCACCGTGGCCAGTGTGTTGCTGTCGCCGCGCGCGTCGGGGACCGCGGCGGCAATGCGCCCCGCCAGCGTCACAAAATTCTGCTCGAGCGCCTGGCGTGCCTGGAASGCCACGTCGCTGSGCTSGATCTGCYGGCTCTGCGCCAGGTAAGCGATCAGGTCGACGCAGCCTTCGCCGAAGTACTTGGGATCGCTGAGCACGGCGCGCGCATCGGCCGCCACGTTCTGGCCCTTGAGCGCGCGCGACAGCAGCGCATAGCACTCCACCTGGGTGTCGTCCTTGAGCACGAACTGCGGGTACTCGGCGTCGAAATTGGCCCAGTCGCGCTTCTTGCCCAGCACCAGCAGCCAGTCGTTGCGCATGCGGTCGGCAATGGCCTCGCCCTTGTAGCGCTGCAGGAAGGCGCGCACCTGGTCGTCCGGCGCGTCGATGCGGGCCAGGCCGCTGGCGTCGAACATCTGCGGCTTGATGCGGAAATACTCGACGTACGACGGGATCGGGTAGTCCACCAGCGTGGCCGAGATGGCATCGGTGCGCACCACGTCGTTCTTGCGGGCGGCCTCGCGCAGTGCCACGAAAGCGTCGTCGGGATTGCTCGGGATGCTCAGCGAGGGCGCCTGGGACTGGACCTGCGGCGACGGGCGCTTTTGTGCAAATACCGGCGTGGCAAGCAGCGCGCACGCGATCGCCGTCAGGGCGGCCTTGGCCGCACGCTGCGGATATACTCCCTTCGGCATTCTTAGCTTCCTTGTTGTGACRGCCGGACGGCATCGCCTTCTCGGAGCGCGCCTTTTCCGACCGTGCAATATTTGGTCAACAGCAGACATTATCCCACGCAGCCATGCCCAGCGACGAGCATCGCAACCGCTCCGGCGAGGAACGCAACGCCCTGCGGCAGCGCCTGCTGGCGCTGCGCGCCGCCCTGCCCGCGCGCGCCCGCGCCGACGCCGCCATCGAAGCCGCGCTGGCCACGCTGCTGGAACGCCAGGCAGCGGTGCGGCGCCTCGGTTTCTACTGGCCGATCCAGCACGAGTTCGACGCACGCCCCGCGGTAACGCGCTGGCTGGCCGCCGCGCCCGGCCGCCAGGCGGCCCTGCCGGTGGTCAGCCGCCCCGGCGCGCCGCTCGACTTCCACCTGTGGGAACCCGGCACCGCGATGGCCACTGGACGCTACGGCATCCCGGTCCCCGACGGCACGCCGGCCGTGGTGCCGGACGCGCTGCTGATTCCTTGTGTCGGTTTCAGCTCCGATAAGTTCCGCTTGGGATATGGCGGGGGCTTCTATGACCGCACGTTGGCGGCGCTGGCTGCCGCTGGCGGTACACCGCCGGTGGCGATTGGCATCGGGTTCGAGGCTTGCCGGATCGGGCTCCTGGCGGAGGGGCATGATGTGGGGATGGATTGGGTGGTTAGTGAGGGGGGGATTTTTTGACGCATGGGAGTGCGCCTGTGTCTGTGGGCCTGGCGGCCCGAGCTTGATTGGCTGTTCAGACTGTGGGCCTGGCGGCCTGGGCCTTTTGGGTCCTTCAGGCGCATGCAAGTGCGCCTGTCTCTGTGGGCCTAGCGGCGCGGGCTTTTTGGGTCATTCAGGCGCATGCAAGTGCGCCTGCCTCTGTGGGCCTAGCGGCGCAGGCTTGGTAGCCCGTTCGCACACATGTAAGTGTCACTTTTCTTTTCTCGAAAAGAAAAGTAACCAAAAGAAAGCGATTCTTGCAGAAGGCTGGGCGCTCAGATTTCTCGTCTCTCGCTGGTTTCGTGGTGGGTCTTGTGGCTTCGGCTCGACTGCTGACGCTACCGGCGCTGGCCGCGRTGSCATCCCGGAKGTGGCCGTTTCACRTTACGGCTCCATGATGGCCGAGGCCCAGGCCATTCAAGCTGCTGCCGCGACCGGCTCGGGTGGCCACGATATAGCACCCTCGTGTTTTCGTGGTGGGCGCGGTGGACCCGAACGCGAAAGCCTCGGCTTCCCAAACCGGTGGGCCGGTGTGCTGCGGCTGAGTGCTCCCGCCCGGGAGCCACCGCGCCCACCACGAATCCAGTGCCGTTCCTATGCCGCACCCATCCGCCCCGGTCGCGGCAGCAGTTTGAACTACCTGGGCCAACGCCACCATGCAGCGCCACCACGAATCGGACATCAGTCGAGATGTCGCCGCGGCTAGCGCCGGTAGCGCCAGCAGTCTCATGGGAGCCAACGCGCCCACCACGAAACCACCACCACCCATAAAGTCTGAGCGCCCAGCCTTCTGCAAGAATCGCTTTCTTTTGGTTACTTTTCTTTTCGAGAAAAGAAAAGTGACACTTACATGTGTGCGAACGGGCTACCAAGCCCGCGCCGCTAGGCCCACAGAAGCAGGCGCACTTGCATGCGCCTGAATGACCCAAAAGGCCCAGGCCGCTAGGCCCACAGCCGCGAACACAATCTCATGCGTCTGAACAGCCAATCAAGCCCGGGCCGCTAGGCCCCAAAAAGCAACCATACCAATCACCCCTTCCACAACAAATCATCCACCACCCCCCGCATCCGCCGCCAATGCGACCCCTCCCAAAACACCCTCTGGCAGCAATCGCAAGTAGCAAACCGCTCCTGTCTCGCCAACACGCCAGCCGGCACGCGTCCGGCCATCACCGCCACCTCGGCCTTGTCGATGCGCCGCAACGGCACGTTGCAGTCAAGACATAGCGAAAACGGCCGCGCACTACGCGCCAGGTCGAGCCGCGCGAAGATCTCGTGCAATTGCGGCAGCGCCTTGATGGCGCGCACGTAGCAGCCATGGGTGACACCGCGCCGCTTGAGCAGCTCGCGGTCGCGCGTGAGCACGATGCGGCCCTCGCGCAGGGCGATGGCCTCGATCTCGGCGTCGGCGAAATGGTTGTCGTAGAGGGTATCGAAGCCGGTCAGGCGCAGCAGGTGCGCCAGCCCGCCGAGATGCGCATCGGCCACGAAGCGCGTCTCGCGCAAGGGCGCGGTGCGCACGCGCAGCAGCGGCGTGACGTCGAAGGTTTCGAAGCGGGGATAGACAGCCACGCGGTCGCCGTCCTCCAGCGTCCGCTCGAAGGCGCTCGATTCGCCGTTGACCAGGATCAGCTCGACCTCGGTATGCGGCACGCCCAGCGCCTCGATCATGTGCTTGACGGTGGCGGCGCGCGCGCAGGCGCAAGCACGGTCCACGCCGCGCTGCGCGCGCGGCAGGAAGTCGTTCAGTTCCTCGTAGAAACGGAACGTGGCGGTGACGGCGGTGGCTTCGGCGGCGGTTGTGGCCATATGCCAGTTTAGGCCATCGCCGGGCCGCTCAGCGCGCCTGGTTGGCCAGCCGCAGCGTGGACTCCACCGACAGCCGCGCCCAGGCGGTCATCTCCTCGGCGGATTCCAGGCAGGCCGGCGGCAGGCTCAGGTAATGGCGCATGGTGACTTCGCGCCCGGCACTGCTGTACCGGAACGGCTCGCCGCCCTCGGCCTCGAAGCGCGCGCGGGTCTGGTCGTCGGTCTTGAGCCAGCAGCGCCCGCCCGACACCAGCGCGAACATCAGGCCGTCGTAGTACAGGCCGTGGCCGCCGAACATGCGGCGCGCGCCGATCGGGCCGATGCGCGCCGCCAGCGGGCCCATCAGCTCGAGCAGGTGGTCGATGAAGGGATCCGGGCGGCGCGCCGGCATGGCGTCAGAGCTTGAGGCGCTGCCAGATGGCCTTGGTCGCGCCGGCCGAGTTGAGCGTATAGAAATGCAGCCCCGGCACGCCGGCGGCCAGCAGGCGCTCGCACAGCGCGGTGACCACGTCCAGGCCGAAGGCGCGGATCGATTCGCGGTCGTCGCCGAAGCCCTCCAGGCGCCTGGCTATCCAGCGCGGCACTTCGGCGCCGCACATCTCCGAGAAGCGCATCAGTTGCGAGGAATTGGTGATCGGCATGATGCCCGGCACGATCGGCACTTCCACGCCCATGGCGCGCACGTCGTCGACGAAGCGGAAATAGGCGTCGGCGTTGAAGAAGTACTGGGTGATGGCCGAATCGGCGCCGGCCTTGACCTTGCGCACGAAGTTCTCGAGATCGACGCGCGGCGACTTGGCCTGCGGGTGGTACTCCGGATAGGCCGCCACTTCGATATTGAACCAGTCGCCGGTTTCGGCGCGGATGAACTCCACCAGCTCGTTGGCAAAGCGGAACTCGCCGATCTCGCCCATGCCCGAGGGCATGTCGCCGCGCAGCGCCACGATATGGCGGATGCCGCCGTCGCGGTACGTCTGCAGGACCTGGCGGATGCTCTCGCGCGAGGAACCCACGCACGACAGGTGCGGCGCGGCCTCGATGCCTTCGCGCTGGATTTCCAGCACGGCATCCAGCGTGCCCTGCTGGGTGGTGCCGCCGGCGCCGAACGTCACCGAGATGTACTTGGGATGCAAGGGAGCCAGCTGCGCACGCGTGTTGCGCAGCTTCTCGGCGCCCTCGGCAGTCTTGGGCGGGAAAAACTCGAAGCTGAAGTAGCGGTCTTGCATGATGGTGGCGCGCCGCGTGTGGCGCGGCGCGCTGGAAAGTTGGTTTTGATCCCCCGTCTGCGCGAGACGGTTGCCTCGAAATGAAGCGTAGCGGTCCTGGGCCAGGCGCGGCCGCGGACAGTCGGGCGGTAAGGCAAGGCCGCGCGACAACGCCAGGAGCTGTACGGTGCGGCCCCTCAGGCGTTGCGGCGCTCGCCCAGCAGCACGCTCGACAGCAGCCAGGAAATCACGCTGTACAGGATGGAGCCGAGCAGGGCCGCGCCGAAGCCCGTGACCACGAAGCCGGAAAGCAGCTTGCCCACGAACAGGAACAGCAGCGCGTTGATCACGAAGATGAACAAGCCGAGCGTGAGCAGCGTCACCGGCAGCGTGAGGATGACCAGGATCGGCCGGATCAGGGTGTTGACYAGCCCCAGCACCAGCGCGGCGATCATGGCCGAGCCGAAGCCGCCCAGGTGAATCCCGCTGATCAGGTTGCCCACCAGGAACAGCGCGGCGGCGTTGATGATCCAGACGGCCAGCAATCTCATGACGACTCCTTCGCTCGGGTCAGACGGACAAACGACAGACAGATCCACGACAGACAGGCACGGGATACCGCGACGCGCGCGGCCAGGGCTGCCAGCCGGCCGCCCTGGCCGCGACCGCGATCAATAACGGTAGTGGTCGGCCTTGTACGGGCCTTGCTTCTTCACGCCGATATAGGCAGCCTGCTCCTCGGTCAGCTCGGACAGCTGCGCGTTGAGCTTCTTGAGCTGCAGGCGCGCGACCTTCTCGTCCAGGTGCTTGGGCAGCGTGTAGACGCCCACCGGGTACTTGCCGCTATCGCGTTCCTGCCACAGCTCGATCTGGGCGATGGTCTGGTTGGCGAAGGAGCTGCTCATCACGTAGGACGGGTGGCCCGTGCCGCAGCCCAGGTTCACCAGGCGGCCCTTGGCGAGGATGATGATCTTCTTGCCATCCGGGAAGATCACGTGGTCGACCTGCGGCTTGATCTCGTCCCACTCGTACTTTTCCAGCGAGGCGATCTCGATCTCGTTGTCGAAGTGGCCGATGTTGCAGACGATGGCCTGGTCCTTCATCCTGGCCATGTGGTCATGCGTGATGACATGGTAGTTGCCGGTGCAGGTGACGAAGATGTCGCCGTGCTCGGCGGCGTAGTCCATGGTCACCACGCGGTAGCCTTCCATCGCGGCCTGCAGCGCGCAGATCGGGTCGATCTCGGTCACCCACACCTGCGCCGACAGCGCGCGCAGCGCCTGCGCGCTGCCCTTGCCCACGTCGCCGTAGCCGGCCACCACGGCGACCTTGCCGGCGATCATCACGTCGGTGGCGCGCTTGATGCCGTCCACCAGCGATTCGCGGCAGCCGTACAGGTTGTCGAACTTGCTCTTGGTCACCGAGTCGTTGACGTTGATGGCCGGGAAGCGCAGCTCGCCCTTTTGCGCCATCTGGTACAGGCGGTGCACGCCGGTGGTGGTTTCCTCGGTCACGCCCTTGATGGCGTCCAGGTTGCGGCTGTACCAGCTCGGGTCCTTGGCCAGCTTTTCCTTGATGGCGGCGAACAGGAAGGTTTCTTCCTCGCTGCCCGGCTTGGCGATCAGCGAGGCATCCTTCTCGGCGCGCGCGCCCAGGTGCAGCAGCAGCGTGGCGTCGCCGCCGTCGTCCAGGATCATGTTGGGGGTGCCGCCGTCCTTCCAGTCGAAGATGCGGTGGGTGAAGTCCCAGTATTCCTTGAGCGACTCGCCCTTGAAGGCGAACACCGGCGTGCCCGACGCGGCGATGGCGGCGGCGGCGTSGTCCTGGGTGGAGAAGATGTTGCASGARGCCCARCGSACSTCGGCGCCSAGSGCMRYSAGSGTCTCGATCAGCACGGCGGTCTGGAYGGTCATGTGCAGCGAGCCGGCGATGCGCGCGCCCTTGAGCGGCTGCTGGGCGGCGAACTCGTCGCGGATGGCCATCAGGCCCGGCATCTCGGTCTCGGCGATGGCGATTTCCTTGCGGCCCCAGCCGGCCAGGCCGATGTCTGCGACCAGGTAATCGTTCTTCAGGTCAGTCACTGCGTTCATGTTTCACTCCGGTGAAGAGTGGCGCGACGGTGACGAGTGCGGGGGGATATGCGGCCGCGCCGGCATTCCGGACGAAACAGGAATGCCAAGCGGGCGGATAGGTCGACTCGCCTCCGTGGGACCACGGATCAGCGAGCGCCGTTGAGACAGTCCGAGCCTGGCGAATGGCTTACCGGCCCATTGGGGCACAATGACCACATTCGTTGCAACGCTCCTCGGAGTGGCGGTATTGTAGCCTGCCCGGCGGCGCTGCGCACCGCCGCCAGCTCGATTTTTTCTTTGCCGCTTCCCCGCGGCCTGCCCCGTACCGTACATGACCCAGACGACACACCGCCCTCCGCGCACCCTGACCATCGCCGGCTCCGATTCCGGCGGCGGCGCCGGCATCCAGGCCGACCTCAAGACCTTTTCCGCGCTGGGCTGCTTCGGCATGAGCGCCATCACCGCCATCACCGCCCAGAACACCCTCGGCGTCACCGGCGTGCATGCGATCCCCGCCGACATGGTGGCGGCCCAGATCGACGCGGTTGCCAGCGATATCGGCGTGGACGCGGCCAAGACCGGCATGCTGGGCACGGCCGCCATCGTCGAGGCGGTGGCCGCCGCGGTGGACCGCCACGGCATCCGCCAGCTGGTGGTGGACCCGGTGATGATCTCCACCTCCGGCGCCACGCTGGCCGACGACGCCACCAGCCAGGCCATGGTGCGCCTGCTGTTCCCGCGTGCCGTGCTGGTCACGCCCAACCTGCCCGAGGCCTCCTGGCTGCTGGGCCGCAAGATCAGCCGCCGCGGCGAGATGGAGCAGGCCGCACGCGACCTGCTGGCGCTGGGCTGCCGCGCGGTGCTGCTCAAGGGCGGCCACCTGGACCCGGCCGACGCCGGCCTGGACGACCTGCTGATGACGGCCGAAGGCACGGTGCGCGTGTTCTCCCACCCGCGCGTCGACACGCGCAACCTGCATGGCACCGGCTGCACGCTGGCGGCCGCGGTGGCGGCACAGCTGGCGCGCGGCGACGCGCTGGAAGACGCCGTCGATGCGGCGCTCGACTACGTGGCAGAAGCCATCGTCGCCGGCGCCGACCTGGAACTGGGCGCCGGCAACGGCCCGCTCAACCATGCCTTCGCGCCGCGCGTGATGGGCTGAGCGCGCAGTTCGACTTCTGACGGACCGCGCCGGACGGAAACCGGGAAAAACAGCGGGCGGCGGTATGATCGGACACTTCATTGTCCGGCCATCCGCCGCCCGTTTTCATTTTCCCGACTTCCTCTTGCCAGCCATGTCCGCCCTGACCCAGATCGACCTGCGCACCGATCCCGCCGCCGCGCCTTACCAGAAGCACGAAGTCGTGCAGGTGGCCTTCGCCGCCGCGCCCGGGGAACTCATCAGCCTGGAAGGCCCCAACCGCTACCAGCCGGGCGATGCCGTCGTCACCGGCTCCACCGGCGACCGCTGGGTGGTTTCCCGCGACCGTTTCGACGCCAAGTACGAGCCGCTGCAGGCCGGCACGCACGGGCAGGACGGCGACTACCGCAACAAGCCGGGCGTGGTGCTGGCCAGGCGCATGGCAGATGCGTTCAGCATTGCGCGCTGTGCCGGTGGCGACGTGCTGCATGGCGCGGCCGGGGACTGGCTGATGCAGTATGCGCCGGGAGACTATGGCATCGTGCAGCAGGCGCGCTTCGCCCAGGTCTACCGGCCGGCGCAAGGCCAGGCCTGAAGCCCGGGGCGCGGCCCTAGTTGCCGCCGCTGCTCAGCGGCACCAGCTTGAATGCCGCGCGCGCCACGCAGACGACCTCGCCCTGCGCGTTCTTCACCTCCCCCTCGCAGAAGGCGATGCGCGCGCCGCGCCGCATGCAGCGCGCTTCCAGGTACAGTTCGCCGCGCGCGGCCGAGAGGAAGTGCGTGGACATGTCGATGGTGATCACGCCGGTTTCCAGCGGCGCATGCGAGCGCGCCGCGCCGCTGAGCGTGAAGTCCAGCGTGGCCATCAAGGTGCCGCCGTGCACATCGCCACGGCTGTTGACCAGCGCCGGGCCGACCGGCAGGCGCGTGCGGCACAGGCCCTCCTCGATATGCACCGGCTGCAGTCCAAGGTGGCGCATCAGCGGCACATCGATGCCGAAATAGGGCTTATCCGGGGTGCCGGGCGCCACCGGGACGATCTGTGCGGGACTTTCCAAAACGTTGTTCCTTTCGCGTTCAATGATTCGAGTTCGACGACCACCCGGCCTCGGCAACGGCATCGCCGGCCTGCACCAGGATGGCCTTGACCACGCCAGCATAGTCGGATTCGAGCGGGATCTTCATTTTCATGGACCCTGCCATCATGACGGCGTCGCCGGCCGCAATGGTAGCGCCAACTTAGGTGTGGATGGCGCGGACGGCGGCTTCACGCGGAAGTGCTCGGTGTCCTCGTACGCGATGCGCTGCACGCCGTCGGCGCCGAGGCTATAGATCCACGCGTCGGGGTAGGCCATCAGGATCGGCGAGTGCGTGGCGATGACGAACTGCGAGTCGTCGCGCGCGAGATCGTGGATGCGCGCCAGCGCCGCCAGTTGCCGCTGCGGCGAGAGCGCAGCGTCGGGTGCGTCGAGCAGGTAGAGCCCGTTGCCGCGAAAGCGAGGCGTGCCCGGCTTTCTCGGGCGCCTGCCCTTCCGCCGTTTCCCTTCTCCCGGCACGCCTCTCCCGCATGCGGGAGAAGCGCGCGGACCGCCGGTTCGCCAGGTGCTTCAGGCGGCGGGGAACATGCCCAGCAGGTGCTTCACCGCGGCGGGCACGTCGGCCGCCTCGGTGATGGCGCGCACCACCGCCGCGCTGCCGACGCCGACGGCCAGCACTTGCGGCAGGCGCGCGGCATCGACGCCGCCGATGCCCACCAGCGACGGGATCACCGGCTGCATCAGCTTCGCGTAGGCGTGGAAGCGGCCCAGCCCCTGCGGCGCGGTCGGCATGACCTTGGTGGTGGTGGGGAAGATCGCGCCCAGCGCGAGGTAGCTCGGGCCGATGGTGGCCACGCGCAGCATCTCGGCATAGCCGTGGGTGGACACGCCGAGGCGCAGGCCGGAGGCGCGCAGCGCGTCGAGGTCGGCCTCATCGAGGTCTTCCTGGCCGAGGTGGATGCCGTAGATGCCGCTGCGCGCGCTGTCGCTGCCGAAGCTGGCGTGCAGGTCGATGGCGGCGCGCCAGTGGTCGTTGATGAACAGCCGCGAGGCGCTGCCGCGCGCGGCACCCGCCGCGCGTGCGATCTCGGCGCGCACGGCCTGCGCGTCGTCCGACTTGAAGCGCAGCTGCACCGTGGGCACGCCGTGCGGCACCAGGCGCTCGATCCATTCGGCGCTGGGCACCACCGCGTACAGGCCCAGCGGCGGGCACGGCGCGAAGGGCTGGGCGCGCTGCTCGGGCGGCACCAGCGCGGCATGGCGCACCTGCGGGAAGCGCGCGAAATCCGCCGGCCACTCGAGCGAATCCGCCTGCCAGGCGCGGGCCAGGCAGAGCGCGTCGTGCGCGGGGAAATGCAGCGCCAGGCAGGCCAGCAGCACGGCGGTAAAGGCCGGCGGATGCGCGGTGTCGCTGTCGGCATGGGCGCTAAAGACCCAGGTGCCCATCGGCGAGCGCACGGTGTCGATCCAGCGGCCGCCTTCGCGCTCGCTCTCGATGGCGATCGCGCCGGCGGCGGCGATGCGCCCGAGCGCGTCGGCATCGGCCTCGCCGTCGGACAGCACCACGTCGGCGTGGCCGAGCGCCCCGGCGCCGGGCCGCGCCCAGGCGGACCAGCCCTTGTCGCTGGTGCCGAAGCTGGCGCCGTAGCGCGCCAGCAGCGTGTCGCGCAGCGCCGTGTCGACGGCGGCTTTCACGGCAGCGTGACTCATGCGCGGTCCTCCACGCCTTCGGCGTGCCAGAACGGCATGCCGACCACCGGCGTGCTGGCCTGGGCGATCTCGCGCTCGGGCATGGGGCCGGCCAGGTAGGCGGTGCGGCCGGCGTCGACCGCCAGCGCGAAGGCGCGCGCCATATTGACCGGATAGGCGGCCTGCGCCACCGCGGTGTTCAGCAATACGCCGTCGTAGCCCCACTCCAGCACCTGGGCCGCGTGCGACGGCAGGCCGAGGCCGGCGTCGACGATCAGCGGGGTGTCGGGCAGGCGTTCGCGCAGCACGCGCATGGCGTGCGGGTTGACCACGCCCTTGCCGGTGCCGATCGGCGCGCCCCAGGGCATCAGCGCCTGGCAGCCCACGTCGAGCAGGCGACGGCACAGCACGAGGTCCTCGGTGCAGTAGGGCAGCACCTTGAAGCCTTCCTTGATCAGCGTCTCGGCTACCGCGGGCAGGTTGAGCGTGTCCGGCTGCAGCGTGTAGTCGTCGCCCACCAGCTCGAGCTTGATCCAGTCGGTCTCGAACACTTCGCGCGCCATCATGGCGGTGGTGATGACTTCCTGCGGTGCCATGCAGCCGGCGGTATTCGGCAGCACCGGCACGTTGAGCGCCTTGAGCATCTGCCAGAAGGACTGGCCGCCCTCGCCGTCGCCCACCGCGCCCTGGCGGCGCAGCGCCACGGTCAGCATGGCGGGCCGCGACGCTTCCACGGCGGCCTGCAGGGTGGCGGGAGACGGGTAGCGCGCGGTGCCCAGCAGCAGGCGCGAGGTGAACGATTCGCCGTACAGCACGAAGGGATCGCCGAGCAGGTCGCGGCGGGGATCGGTGGTATCGAATGTCATGTTGGTTCAGCCTCCCGTCACGGGTTGCACGAGGTCGATGCGGTCGCCGGCGGCGAGCGCGGTGGCGGCATGCGCGGCGCGCGGCACGAACTGGCCGTTGAGCGCGGCGGCAAACGGCGGCGCGATGCCGGCGCCGGCCACCGCGTCGGCCAGCGTGGCGTTCTCGGCAAGGGCCAGCGGGCGGCCGTTGAGCAGGATTTCCATAGTCTGTCTGTTCAGTGCAGGACAGGCGCGCCGGCGACGGTCTCGAGCGCCGGGCCGATCATCCCCGGCCAGCGCAGCGCGGCGGGCACGGCGTGGGCGGCGGGATCGCCGCTGAGCAACGCGCGCACCACCTGGCAGGCGGCCTCGGTCACCGCCGGCGCGATCAGGAAACCGTGCCGGTACAGGCCGTTGAGGCGCACCACGCGGGCATGCTGGTCGACCCGGATGGCGGGCAGGTGGTCCGGCCGCGTGGGCCGGCGCTGCACGTTGAGTTCGAGCACGCGCGCTTCGCCAAAGGCCGGATGCAGCGAGTAAGCCGCCGACAGCAACTCCAGCGCGGAGCGCACGCTCATCGGCGAATCGTCCTCGCTTTCGAGTTCGGTGGCGCCGATCACGTAGAGGTCGTTGGGCTTGGGCGCGATATAGATCGGGTAGCGCGGATGCAGCAGGCGCACCGGGCGGTGCAGCTTGACCTCGGGCGCGTGCACGCGCACCACCTCGCCGCGCAAGCCGCGCAGGCCGGGCATGGTGCCGCGCGCGGCCGGCTGCGCGGGCCACGCGGCGCGCGCGCCCAGGCCACGGCAGTCCAGCACCGCGCCCGCGCTGATGCCCAGCGCAGGCAGGTCCCGGGCCTCGATCTCGCCGGCTTCCCACACGCAATGCAGGCCTTCGGCCACCGCGCACGCCAGCAGCGCGCGCAGCGTGCCGCGGTTGTCGAGCTGGCCTTCGCCGGCCAGCAGCAGG
Organism: Cupriavidus sp. 05N40; assembly: GCF_056397305.1. Classification (NCBI taxonomy): domain Bacteria; kingdom Pseudomonadati; phylum Pseudomonadota; class Betaproteobacteria; order Burkholderiales; family Burkholderiaceae; genus Cupriavidus; species Cupriavidus sp. 05N40. The sequence goes on along the minus strand of NZ_JBFTND010000050.1, from coordinate 1,700 downwards.
CCCTGCGGGAAGCGCCCCGCGAGCGCGGGTTCCAGCGCGGCCACGCCGTTGCCGTCGAGCGCGCGCATGCGCTCGGCCACCAGCGCGGGCGGCGCCACCGCGCGCACGCGGCTGGTGAACAATGACATCTCGCCGCGGTCGCGCGCATGCCAGACCACCAGCGTGCCGTCTTCCTGGAAAAACACCGGCTCGGGCAGCTCGGCCACCCAGGCGCGCCAGAGATCGACGCTGGCCACGCCCAGCTCGACGATGCGGCGCTCGGCGATGGCGGATTCGGCCAGCGGCGCCAGCATGGCCGCGGCCACGTGCGCGGCGGAGCCGGCGCCATCGGGGCCGGCTCGCTCGACCAGCGCCACGCGCAGGCCGGCACGCACCAGTTGCCAGGCGGAAAGGCGCCCGGCCAGGCCGGCGCCGAGCACGGCCACATCAAACGACTGCACTGTCATGGGGATGCTTTGCGCCGGCGGCTGCCGCGACTGCGCGGCGGGCGCCGGCCTCCTTTAAGTCTGGGAGCGCCTCCTCGCGAAGGCACGGTACTACGTGTGCGGCGCCCGCTTGCGCGGGGGCCGCCCCCCTTGCCTTACGAGTAGATCTTGCTGCCGCTCTTGACGAACTCGATCGACTTTTCCTGCATGCCCTGCTCGGCTTCGGGCTTGAGCGAGGCGGCGTAGTCGCGCACTTCCTGCGTGATCTTCATCGAGCAGAACTTGGGACCGCACATCGAGCAGAAATGCGCGATCTTGGCGCCTTCGGCCGGCAGCGTGGCGTCGTGGTACGAACGCGCGCGCTCGGGGTCCAGGCCGAGGTTGAACTGGTCTTCCCAGCGGAACTCGAAGCGCGCCTTGGACAGTGCGTTGTCGCGCAGCTGCGCGCCCGGCCAGCCCTTGGCAAGGTCGGCCGCGTGGGCGGCGATCTTGTAGGTGATGATGCCTTCGCGCACGTCTTCCTTGTCCGGCAGGCCCAGGTGTTCCTTGGGCGTGACGTAGCACAGCATGGCCGTGCCCATCCAGCCGATATTGGCCGCGCCGATGCCGCTGGTGATGTGGTCGTAGCCGGGGGCGATGTCCGTCACCAGCGGTCCGAGCGTGTAGAACGGGGCCTCGTAGCAGTGCTTGAGTTCCTCGTCCATATTGGCCTGGATGCGCTGCAGCGGCACGTGGCCCGGGCCTTCGATCATGACCTGCACGTCGTGCTTCCAGGCCTTGTCGGTCAGCTCGCCGAGCGTGCGCAGCTCGCCGAACTGGGCGTCGTCGTTGGAGTCCGCGATGCAGCCCGGACGCAGGCCGTCGCCGAGGCTGAACGAGACGTCGTAGGCCTTCATGATTTCGCAGATCTCGTCGAAATGCGTGTACAGGAAGTTTTCCTTGTGATGCGCCAGGCACCACTTGGCCATGATCGAGCCGCCGCGCGAGACGATGCCGGTGACGCGGTCGGCGGTCATCGGCACATAGCGCAGCAGCACGCCGGCGTGGATGGTGAAGTAGTCCACGCCCTGCTCGGCCTGCTCGACCAGCGTGTCGCGGAACATCTCCCAGGTCAGGTCCTCGGCGATGCCGCCGGTCTTGTCCAGGGCCTGGTAGATGGGCACCGTGCCGATGGGCACCGGCGAGTTGCGCAGGATCCATTCACGGGTTTCGTGGATGTGCTTGCCGGTGGACAGGTCCATGATGGTGTCCGCGCCCCAGCGGATCGACCACACC